>NZ_WQPP01000060.1:1648-8690 GCF_018785345.1 Clostridium sp. MCC345 | reverse complement strand
ATAGA
Source organism: Clostridium sp. MCC345 (assembly GCF_018785345.1). NCBI lineage: Bacteria > Bacillati > Bacillota > Clostridia > Eubacteriales > Clostridiaceae > Clostridium > Clostridium sp. MCC345. The sequence goes on along the minus strand of NZ_WQPP01000060.1, from coordinate 8,685 downwards.
AAGGCAGGAAAACAATATGCACATCAGCTATAAACCACTCTGGCACACACTGTTAGAGCGTGATATGAGAAAAGAGGATTTAAGGCTTGCTGCTGGTATGACAACAAATATGATTGCCAACATGAGCAAAGAGGGAAAGCACATCAGCATGGATACATTAGCCCGTATCTGCGAAACGCTGAATTGTGAGATTACCGATGTGATTGAGTTAGTACCAGACGAGCCTGCTTCCACAGGAGGTAAGGAACATGAGCGAATTGAAACCAAGAATAAAAGAAAACGGAATTGATTATATCCTTGTTGGAGATTACTACATCCCGGACTTGAAGTTGCCGGAGGAACACCGCCCCATCGGAAAGTACGGACGGATGCACCGGGAATATTTAAGAGAAGTCTGCCCAGCCAGATTACACACATTGACCCTGACCGGGGAATTGTGGACATATCTTGCAGACCTGAACGAACAGGCACAGAAACGGTTAGACACCATCATGGAGCAGATGAAAGCTGCCGAGGGCGTGACCGAGGAATTGAAGCGTACCCGTCAAATGGAATGGGTGCAGCGTTGCAATAACATTCACAACCGGGCAGAAGAAATTGTTTTACATGAGATGATTTATTCATAACGGTATGGTAGAATGATTATTACAAATTAGAAGTTGTAAAGGAGACTTTGTATGGGTAGAAAAGAAATAACAACAAAAGAAGATTTAATGAAAGTAATAGAATTATTCGAAAATACTGGAATTACATACTGGTTGGATGGCGGATGGGGTGTAGATATTTTAGCTGGTAAACAAACAAGAATTCATAGAGATATAGATATAAATTTTGATGCTCAACATACGGAAAAATTGTTAAATGTGCTTTTGAATCTGGGCTATAAAATTGATACAGACTGGAAACCGGTTAGAATAGAGTTATATAGTGATGAACTTGGTTACTTAGACATTCACCCGTTCGTTTTAAATGAGGACGGAACTTCAAAACAAGCTGATTTAGAGGGTGGCTGGTATGAGTTTGAAAAAGATTACTTTGGTAGTGCTTTTTTTGAAGGAAAAACAATTCCTTGTATATCCTTAAAAGGCCAAAGAGTTTTCCACTCAGGTTATGAATTAAGAGATAAAGATAAGCATGATATTTCAATTCTTGAAAGTTTATCAAAATAACATTGCTGTAATTTCTAAGATAAATTCCACTTTATCGCTTTGAAATTTTAACTGAATAAGTATAGCACCAACCGCTGCTACATGGAAGCAAACACAACCATGCAACAGCGGTTTTTCTTTACCGTTTTTTCCTTTGACTGATAGGAGTTCCTGTTTTCTTTGATTTTTGTAGAATCCGAATGAGCCAGCGAAATTCTTCGTCTGACAGATTTTTATAGTTGATGCCGAGCTGCTTGCAGTAAAGGACAACCAGCTTTTCATCCCGACTGCCCTTGAAATTTTCAACCGCTTCCAAATTTTCTTTCAATTCATCGGCAACGGTGGTCTGGGGCGCACTCTCGCTGTCCTTTTTGTGGGCTTCCCGAATATCCCGGATAATGAGATTGAGGTCATCAAGAACCATGTGGCTGAAATATTCATCATCGCTGATATGGGCGGCTTGCAGCACTTTCAAATGCGGGTCGTCTTCGCCGGGGCGATACCGTTCAATGATTTCATGCCGGACAGTATCGACAAGGGCGTTGAGGTTTTGAATCTGCATGGTGGCAATCCCATCTACATAAATCTCAATGTCCGCAAGAAACTTGATAAAGTCCTTATGAGTGGCAAGCTCACAGAGCAGACGGTTGTTAATCCGACCGCCTTTCAGAAGTGCCACCATCTCATCATTCAAATGCAGCTCTGTTAGTGGCGTGTTGATCTGCTCCCGGTTCTCTGTCCGGCACAGCAGATAATCAACGGAAACCCCATAGAAGTCTGCCAGCGTGATAAGGTTGCCATGATTGATTTCCTTATAATCCTCTTTTTCATAACTGCCAAGAGCTGATTTGGAAATGCCCGTCAGCTCTGATAATTCTTCCAGATTTAAGCCTTTGTCCTTGCGGAGTTCCCAAAGGCGTTCCTGTATGCTTGTCGCTCCTTTCATGGGCGCACGCTCCTTTCCGGCGGTTTCATTACTGCCGCTTAACTGGATTATATCATACTTTCCGCAATCGTGGAAATTTCTGATTTTTACCCTTAATTCCTACTTTGTGGACATACGGCACAGGGCACAAAAATGTTCTATGATACAGGTAGTTCATCGATGGATTATTCCAATCGAATGACCAGCCTGTGTGGGATATGCTTCCTCGGCGATGTAGCGCCATGACTTTTGGCAGGGATATGGAGGAACCCTGACCGAAACGAGCGTACCAAAGGGAGCGATACGCCGCTGTGAGATTCAGGGGAGGAACGACACCGGGGAGAACTGGCGAACTGATACCGAAATGATACCGAAACACGACAATCTGATAGGGGGATAGTCTACCCTATCGCTGATACTTCTGGAGATTTTAGACGGCTCTATGACCGTAATTTTGCCGAAAATCGCCCCGAAACTATACACTAAAACGGGAGGAAACGCAATATGCCGAGAATGAGCAAAAAGAGGAAGCATGAGCTTTCTTTTTACCTCAATGACCGGGGGCGTGTCACTTACAACGAATTATGCCGGAAATGCAAGCATGGGTGCAAGCAGAGCTTCCGGGCGGTTGTGGTTGACTGCCCCCGTTATTTATCCAAACGAGCAAAGAAAAAGGAGGAACACACCGAATGAATTTTGAATTTATGACGATAGGCACACCGTTGCCGCCCTGTATGCCCTTTCCCAGAGCGTTGACAGGATTTCCAGTCAGCAGCACCGCAAAGGTCATGTACTGCCGGATGTTGGACGCTATGCTATCCAACGGACAGGAGGACGAGAACGGAATCCTGTTTATCTGCTTCCCTGTCACAGCCATTGCCGCAGTCCTGTCCCGCAGCCCCATGACGGTCAAGCGTTCTCTGAATGAACTGGAAACCGCCGGACTGATCATGCGAGTGCGTCAGGGCGTTGGAGAACCAAACAGGATTTATGTGCTGATACCGGGAAAGGAGGACGCTGCCCTTGCCTGATACCTCAAAGCTGGAAAAGCTCAACCGAGAGTTGGAAAAGAGTGAAAAGAAACTGCGGAAAGCCATCAATGATGAAAAGGCATTGCAGCACCAGCTAAAGCAGCTTACCCGAAAAGAACGGACACACCGGCTCTGTACTCGTGGCGGTATGCTGGAAAGTTTTCTGCAAGAGCCGGAACGCCTGACAGATGATGATGTCATGCTGTTGTTGAAACTCATTTTTCACAGGCAGGACACGCAGGAACTATTGAAGAAACTGCTGGAACGGGAGAAGCCGGAAACCCCTTAGTTTACTAAGGGCGCAATTATACACCACCCAAAGGTTGGTGCATTGCGTTCTCCGAAGGCTCCTCGCCGGAGGGCTGTGATTTTCCGCAGTCAAGGTCTGCTCCAAATCATACAGGGGACGCTACGCTTCCCCTGCGCTGGCTGCCGCCAGCTACCCTTTTGTGGACTTGCCATCTGGGGACACCTTGCGCTGTAAGCTGTTCCCAGCCGACAAGTTTCATAAAATATGCTATCTTTTCGATAATCGATGAAGTATAATAAAGTCAGAAATAAATCAGGAATTTGAGGTCAAGGCTTAAACGGGAGGTTTATATGAAAAAATACCAATGTCCTTGCTGCGGATATTTTACCTATAATGTTCCGGCAAATGAAGATTGTGGGTATATCTGTCCCGTTTGTTTTTGGGAGAATGACCCGTTCATTGCTTCTGATAACGAACCAAGCGACTCTAATCATGGAATAACACTAAAAGAAGCAAAATTAAATTTCTCAACATTCGGAGCTTGTGAAAAAGAAATGGTGTGTTATGTCCGACTACCAAGAGATGATGAAAAAGAAATTTCATAGTAGTGTGTAAAGGAGAATCAAATGAAGCATAAAAAGTTTTTGTTAATTGCACTGATATGTTTAATCGGTATAGGTATTAGCTTTCTTTTGTTTTCTGCTCATAGACCATTCAAAGATTTAGAGGCAGCAGATATTACTTCGGCAAGTGTTCGGTTATCGCCACCTGATACAACAATTCAGATAGTAGAAACAGAGGAATTAGTATCATATCTCAATGAGGTAGTTATTTACAATAAGGACAACTCATATACAGAATATGCCGGACAAGCAGTTATTTTCACTCTGTCTTTGGCAGATGGTTCTCAAGTGGAGATTATAGCATACAATCCATTTATTATAATTGACGGTATTGGTTATAAATGCAAATATGAACCTTGTGAAGCTCTTAATCATTATGCTAATGAGCTAATGACAAGAGAACCATAATTTTTAAGTGTACCATCTACCCATCGGGTCAACTTGTCCCGAACTTTTACAGCTAAATATCCGCCGCACTCACAGCGGCACACCGAGCAGGAAATCTGAAAAAGGTCTCCTGCTTTTTTTCTGCCAAAATGAGGTGGTAAAACGCCACCCCATCCACCAATTACCGAAAGGAGGGACACGAAATGCCCTGCCCACACAACGAAATCACGATTGTTCAGCGCAGCCAGCGACAGTCTGCGGTTGCCGCCGCTGCTTACCAAAGCGGCAAAAAGCTGTTCTGTGAATACGACCAGCAAGTGAAGCACTACCCGGAAAAGCGTGGTATTGTCCACAATGAAATTCTGCTCCCGGCAAACGCCCCACGGTCGTATGCAGACCGCAATACCTTATGGAACGCCGCCGAAGCGGTGGAAAAGCAATGGAACTCCCAGCTTGCAAGGCGGTGGGTGCTTACCATCCCAAGAGAGATACCACCCGACCAGTATGCTGTCCTTGTCCGGGAGTTTTGTGAGCAGCAGTTTGTTTCCAAAGGCATGATTGCTGATTTTGCAATCCATGACCCCCATCCGCCGGGACACAATCCCCACGCCCATGTCATGCTCACTATGAGGGCAATGGACGAACATGGAAAATGGCTTCCCAAGAGCCGCAAGGTTTATGACCTTGACGAAAACGGGGAACGGATAAAACTTCCGTCCGGCAGATGGAAAAGCCACAAGGAGGATACGGTGGATTGGAACGACCAGAAGTATTGCGAAATCTGGCGGCATGAATGGGAGGTCATCCAGAACCGCTATCTGGAAGCCAATGACCGCCCAGAGCGTGTGGACTTGCGTTCTTATGCCAGACAGGGGCTTGATATTATCCCTACTGTCCATGAGGGAGCTGCTGTCCGGCAGATGGAAAAGCGGGGTATCCAGACGAACATCGGCAACCTGAACCGGGAAATCAGAGCCGCCAACCGCCTGATGAAGTCTATCCGGCAGCTCATTCAAAACCTCAAAGGCTGGATTACCGAGCTGGGAGAAAAACGAAAAGAACTGCTTGCACAAAAGGCGGCGGAGGAAGCGACACTTCTTCCCAATCTGCTGATGAAGTATATGGAGATACGAAAGGAAGAACGGAAGGACTGGACAAGGGCTGGACAGAACCGGGGGACTTCACAGGACTTAAAGGCAGTCAGCGAAGCCCTGTCCTATCTCCGGCAAAAGGGGCTTTCCACTGTGGAGGACTTAGAAGCATTTCTGGAATCTTCTGGGAAATCAGCCGCCGATTACCGCAATCAGATGAAGCCAAAGGAAGCCCGCAGCAAAGTGATTGACGGGATTCTTGCCAGCCGGACAGACTGCAAGGAATGTAAGCCTGTCTATGAGAAGTACCAGAAGATATTTTTCAAGAAAACAAAGGAGAAATTCAAACAGGAACACCCGGAGGTTGCCCGATATGCGAAAGCCGCCGCCTACCTTGCCAAGCACCCAGACGATAAGGACAGCACCCAAAAGGAGCTGCAAGAGGAGCAGGAAACGCTTCACAGCGAAATCGCAGAGCTGAAAGTACCGCTGACCGAGGTACAGGCTGATTTGAAGAAGCTGCGGGATATCCGTTACTGGGTACGGAAAGCCACCCCCGGCACAGAGGAAAGCAAAGAACCGCCCAAGAAGCAGCCTATCAAAGAAGTCTTACAGGATAAGGCAGACGAGAAAAAACCACAAAGAACCGCCCCGGTACAGGCGAAACACCGACAACAGGATATGGAACTTTAACAGGCACTTGCCATTTTCAATCAGAGAATGTCAGGTGCTTTTTCTTTTTTAGGAGGGATAGATTTGAATGTATTTGAAGCTGTGAAGCAGTCCGTCACAACAAGACAGGCTGCGGAGCATTATGGAATCCGTATAGGTCGGAACGGGATGGCTTGCTGCCCGTTCCATCATGATAAAACCCCAAGTATGAAGCTGGATCGGCGTTACCACTGCTTCGGCTGCGGTGCGGATGGGGATGTGATTGATTTTGCCGCCGCTCTGTATGGGCTGGGAAAGAAAGAAGCCGCCGTACAACTGGCACAGGACTTCGGGCTTTCCTATGAGGACTGGAAACCGCCGGGAAAGGCAAAAAAGCCCAAGCCCCGGCAGAAATCCCCGGAGGAACAGTTTCAGGAAGCAAAGAACTGCTGCTTCCGTATTCTTGCCGATTATCTCCACCTACTTCGAGTGTGGAGAAAGGAATATGCCCCGCACTCCCCGGAGGAAGCCTTTCATCCCCGGTTTATAGAAGCCTTACAGAAGCAAGATCAAGTGGAATATCTGCTGGATGTGCTGCTGTTCGGGGAAACAGAGGAAAAAGCGGCTTTGATTACGGACTACGGAAAGGATGTGATACAGCTTGAACAGCGAATGGCAGAGCTTGCAGCCGCAGACGCAGCAAGAACTAAAAAACACCATGAACGCCATGCAGCCACCCCAGAACATTGAGGAAATCAAGGCGGGGCTGGAAACTACCGAGAAAGGCGGTGTCCGTCAGAGCATACGGAACTGTCTGACCGTATTCCAGCGTGACCCGCTGCTTTCCGGGGCTATCGCCTACAACATCCTGACTGACCGCAAGGACATCATAAAGCCCATCGGCTTTCAAAGGGAAAGCACCGCCCTGAAT
>NZ_WQPP01000060.1:0-1638 GCF_018785345.1 Clostridium sp. MCC345 | reverse complement strand
ACGGACATGAAGTATCTGCTTCTCTATCTGGAAGAAACCTACGGGCTTACCAATGAGAAAAAGATTGATAACGCCATCGGGATTGTGGCGAATGAAAACAAGTACCATCCCATCCGGGACTATCTCAATACCCTTGTGTGGGACGGGACAGAGCGAATCCGTTTCTGCCTGCGGCACTTTCTGGGGGCTGACGCAGACGATTACACCTATGAAGCGTTGAAGCTGTTCCTGATGGGTGCAATCTCACGAGCCTTTCAGCCGGGGTGCAAGTTTGAAATCATGCTCTGTCTGGTCGGCGGTCAGGGGGCTGGCAAGTCCACTTTCTTCCGTCTGCTGGCAGTCCGGGACGAGTGGTTCTCCGATGATTTGCGGAAGCTGGACGATGACAATGTGTACCGCAAGCTGCAAGGTCACTGGATTATCGAAATGTCGGAAATGATGGCAACCGCCAACGCCAAGAGCATTGAGGAAATCAAGTCATTTTTAAGCCGGCAGAAAGAGGTTTACAAGATACCTTATGAAACCCACCCGGCAGACCGCCCCCGTCAGTGCGTGTTTGGCGGCACTTCCAATGCCCTGGACTTCCTGCCCCTTGACCGTTCCGGCAACCGCCGCTTTATCCCCGTCATGGTGTACCCGGAGCAAGCCGAGGTTCACATTTTGGAGGACGAAGCTGCTTCCAGAGCCTATATCGAGCAGATGTGGGCGGAAGCGATGGAGATTTACCGAAGCGGCAGGTTCAAGCTGGCTTTCAGCCCCGCCATGCAGCGCTATCTCAAAGAACACCAGCGGGATTTTATGCCGGAGGACACCAAAGCAGGGATGATACAGGCGTATCTTGATAAGTACACCGGGAGCATGGTCTGCTCCAAGCAGATCTACAAGGAAGCCTTGAACCATGCTTTTGACGAGCCGAAGCAATGGGAAATCCGGGAAATCAACGAGATTATGAACCAGTGCATTTCCGGCTGGAGGTACTTCCCGAACCCAAGAATGTTTTCAGAATATGGCAGACAAAAGGGCTGGGAGCGTGAAAACCCGGCAACGGACTTAAGCAACCCGTCTGAAAAAACGATGGACGGTTTTGTGGAGGTCACAGAACAGATGGAGCTTCCATTCTGAAAAGGACAGCCCGTTGCACCCCCTGTTGCTATCCCGTTGCCGAGCCGGTTGCCGGGGAAAAACCTTTATTTCCGGGCTTTTCTCCCTTATAACAACTTGCAAGGTCTTTTGAAGCCCGTTGCCGGACTTCGTTGCCGACACCCTCTGTCTGGCTATTTTCATGTATGGAGGATAACTGCCTATGGCAAAAAACAAAACAGAGATTCATGTTACAACGGTGTTTGACGGGGAACTGGACGCCACTGATGTGTTCGTCAGCCTGATTTCCCAGAAATACGGAAAGACAAATACAAAAGAATATCTTGCTAAAAAGAAAGATATAAGCTATAATGAAGATGAGGTTCAAAAGAGCCAGATACCGTCTGGATTGTGTGGGTAAATGGCTATGATGAACGAAATGGAATACAGAACAATCGGAAAGGCACTTGCCGGGGGCTATCGTGCAGCGGTCTATTGCAGGCTGTCAAAGGACGATGACCTGCAAGGCGAAAGTGCCAGTATCGCAAACCAGCGTGA
>NZ_WQPP01000007.1:0-307 GCF_018785345.1 Clostridium sp. MCC345 | reverse complement strand
ATGTGCGATAAAGAAGTAATAGAAGTGTAAAAAATTTTGCCGTTCCTATCCGGCACTTGCGCATTGTGTCGGATAGGTCGGGCGGTTATTCGGGCAAGTCCACCTTGCCAACAAAAGAATAATAAATCTCAATGTCCTGTCTGCGGGTCTTGTTCTCGTCATAGCTGCACTCATGCACAACGATTTTCTCTACAAACTCCCGCAGCAGAGTAGGGGTAAGTTCTTCAAAGCTGGTATGCCGCCGGACAACATTCATAAACTTTTCTGCGTTCACGGTGGCTTCCTGTGCTTTGGAAAGCTCCGCTTG
>NZ_WQPP01000059.1:0-302 GCF_018785345.1 Clostridium sp. MCC345 | reverse complement strand
ACATCCCAGCCCATTTTTTCTGCCACTGCTCTTACCGGAACCATAACACGCCCATTGATATTCACAGGCTGCTGGTCACCAAAACTTACTTTTTGGCCATCCACCGTTACAGTGATGTTGTCAGCTGCAAAAGCTGTCGGAACAGCACCGAATACCATTGCCGTTGTCAGCAGTGCAGTCATAATTCTTTTCTTCTTCATAGTATCTCCTCCTTGATTTTTATTTCAGATAAATGATTGATTGAATTATCCGTATTTTACCACAGTAAAAATACGATTTCATCAAATCGAACACCCCAATTT
>NZ_WQPP01000058.1:0-330 GCF_018785345.1 Clostridium sp. MCC345 | reverse complement strand
ATGATCCGTGCGGGATTCGAACCCGCGTTACCGCCGTGAAAGGGCGGTGTCTTAACCCCTTGACCAACGGACCATAGAAAACTCCCCGAGCGGGACTCGAACCTGCAACCCTCCGGTTAACAGCCGGATGCTCTGCCATTGAGCTATCGAGGATTATTATACTTCCTTTTATTCTCTTCCTTACACCTTCAAAACTGAATACCAGTGAAAGCTTTTTTAGTTTATCATCAATCGTCTTCTTTGTCAACCTTCTTTTTTTGGTCAAGCCCTCGATCTATTAGTATTGGTCAGCTGAACATGTTACCATGCTTACACCTCCAACCTATCAAC
>NZ_WQPP01000057.1:0-472 GCF_018785345.1 Clostridium sp. MCC345 | reverse complement strand
TATGACAGGCTGACTTCCATGTGCGCCCCCGTCCGCTTCACGGGCAGCAACTTCCGAAAGGAAACCGCACAGGAAAAGCTGGAACGCTTAAAGCAACTGATGAATCAGCGAAAGGAGAGCCTATGACAGAAACGAAACAGACAAGCACCACCAAAACAGACCGCCGCCCGGACTGTGTGACGGAAATCCGCATGGGCAACTCCGTCCTTACCGTTTCCGGCTTCTTCAAGCAGGGCGCAACCGACACCGCAGCCGACAAGATGATGAAAGTGCTGGAAGCGGAAGCTGCTACACAAAAAACGGCGATTTGACCGACCATAAAGAAGCAGATTTGACGCTTTTGCCGCTATACAGACAGCCGCCCCATGTGGTACAATCAAGGTACGGAATAGTGGGGCTGGCTGTCGGAAACGGAGGATTTTATGTTAAGACAGACCAACCAACAACCAATTACCGCCCTTTACCCAAGACT
>NZ_WQPP01000056.1:0-31635 GCF_018785345.1 Clostridium sp. MCC345 | reverse complement strand
GAAGCAATAGAATGGCTTGTTTCGGCAGGAATGCTAAACCGGATATATAATGTTTCTAAGCTGGAGCATCCGCTCTCTGCTTTTGATAAGTTAGACCAGTTTAAATTATTTTTATTTGATACCGGATTGTTGAAGCAGATGGCGGGCATTGATAACAGTGCAATCCTGTTAAAGTCAACCTATCAGTTCAAAGGCCAGCTGACGGAAAATTATGTTTTGCAGCAGCTTAGGGGGCAGTTTGATGTAATGCCGAGATACTTTTCAAGCAGAAATGGGGAAATTGATTTTGTGCTACAGTACGGTATGGATATTATTCCTGTTGAAACAAAAGGCGGTGAGGATAAATCGGCACTGACCTTCAAAAAATATGTTGCAGACAATCACCCTCAATATGCAGTCAGATTTTCAAAAATGGGATATAGAAAGGACGGCAATATTACCAATATTCCATTGTATCTAGTCGGAAAAACTAAAGAGCTTTTAGGGGCTGAGAAAGATTTCGTATGACTATTGAAATGGTTTTGTGACAGATATAAAAAAGTATAGTTTAGTATGAACCTTGGAAATTGAATCCGAGGTTCCTTTTGTTTTTGTCAGGATAGGTTGGAGTGTATCGATTACGGTATAAACCATATTGAAAATCAATTTATATGCCGAAATGGGAACACAATAGCAAAATCTACTGTCTAAAGGCAGGCTTATACCAAAAGAAGCTAGTAGAATTGGCAGAAAACCCCTTCTATTGTAGCAATAAAACTACAACAGGAGGGGTTTTTCGCGTCGTAAATCTTTTACGCCTGTTATTATGAACAGGCTGATAGTCCCCGTGAGGGCGCGAATTGCATCGAAGAAAATCAGCATCGACGAGATGCGGAAAGAAACGTTACAGTCCCCGTGAGGGTGCGAATTGCATCAGCAAAAGGATACAATTCGTGTAACAAAAATTAAATAATATTATACAATTCGCAAGTCCATTATACAGATAAATCATTTAGTTTTCAATAGATTCTCTAAATTTTATTGTCATTTTGTGTCGGGTTTTGACTTTGCGTCCGGCTAACCCCCTTTTTTCAGTATAAATTTGGCTCCGAAATCGCAGGATTTTTTGAGGTTAGCCAAAAAAATTAAAAAAATTTTCAATTATCTCTGAAAAACTATATTTTTTCTGAGAGATATAAGTAAAGAGAAAAATGAAATCAAAAAAACAGAAAAATTTTGGGGTATCCCTGAAAAACCAAATTTTTCCGGAGAGATATAAGTAAAGGGAAAATGAAATTAAAAAAACAGAAAAATTTTTGAGTATCCCTGAAAAACCAAATTTTTCCGGAGAGATATAAGTAAAGGGAAAAATAAAATCAAAAAAACAGAAAAATTTTTGATTATCTCTGAAAAACCAAATTTTTTCAGAGAGATATAAGTAAAGGGGAAATGAAATTAAAAAAATCAAAAAAATTTCAATTTTCCTTGAAAAAAGCAAAAAAAGAAAAGAGAGTAATAATAAGGAACACAAAATTGTTTTATACGAAAGGAGACAGAGCCATGAGTAAAAAAATGCCGAATTCCGTATGTTGGAATATCACAAGCAGATGCAACGAAAAATGCAAATTCTGCTACAGAGACAGGGACTCCCGCGAGGTATCCTTTGCAGACAAGAAAAAGGTTATCGACCGCATTGCGGCGGCAGGGATTCGTAAGCTAACCTTTGCAGGCGGAGAACCGTTGCTGGTAGAAAACATCCGGGAACTGATTCTGTACGCCAAAAGCAGGGGGCTGATGGTATCTCTCACGACAAACAGTATTCTGCTGAAAGGAGAAATCCTTGATTTCTGCCTCCAGGAACTGGACTGGCTGACGATGTCTCTGGATGGGGACAGCAATGCAACACAGAGCAGAATGACCAGACATGGGAAACACTTCGACAGAGTGATGGAGGTTCTGGCGTATGCCGCAGTATACCCCGAACGAAACTGCAGAATCAAGCTGAATACCGTTGTCAGCAACAAGAACCAGAATGAAGTAAAAAACATGGTACCAATTGTACTGGAGAAAGGTGTTGAACGATGGAAGCTGTTCCAGTTTGTCCCTCTCAGAGGTGCGGCAAGAGAAAATGGCAGAGATTTTGAAATCTCGGATGAAAGCTTTTCTGCTGCTGCCGAAGCGGTAAAGACTGCAATGGGGGAGAAAGCAAACTGCGTTTCTGTTTGTGACAGAGAATCTATCGAACACGCACACTTCGTTATCTTCCCGAATGGAGATATTAAAATCTCTGACGATCTGCATGACCGTGTTCTGGGGAACGCTTTGCAGGATGACCTGCAGCAGCTTTGGGCAGAAGGTGGTTACAACAGGGAATCGCATGATACGCGTACAGCGGCGGCTGTGGCTTGAAAAGAAAGGAGAATCTGCAATGCAAGAAAACAACTTTAAGAAAAAGGTGCGTGAGGCATATCTTTCCTGCCTGATGGAGGAATTGGCACACGCACGCAGAGGACACGCGGAGGCGAAACGGGATACGATTGCGGCAGAAGGACGTATGGTTACTCGATATGATTCTACAAAAACAGAGGTTGGATGGTTAGCCGATGGATTTCTGAAGGATGTGCGAGAACTGGAGAAATGTATTCTTGAGGCAAATGAAGGCACATGGTTCAGAGAAAAAGGAGAAGCAGTCGGGATAGATTCCTTAGTCAGAGTGCGGGAGGAGGATGGTTATGAATGTTTTTATTACATCGTAAGGGAAAGAGGCGGAGTGGATCTGGCGGCAGACGGCAGGGATGTGTATTGCGTTTCTGTATCTGCGCCAATCGCAAAAGAGCTTTTTGGAAAAAAGATCGGCGAAAGGACAGAAGTGAAAGGAGTGGGGCAAATGCAGATTGTAGGGATAGAGTAAGAAAAAATACAGGAAATGAAAAAAGCTATTTTAAGGAGGAATGGATATGGAACCTTTCGGAACAATCATTGCGGCAACAGAACTTGGCAGTATGCTCGGCGGAGCGATTGCAGACCTCGTTGAGAAATCTGTAAAAAAAGGCGCGGCAATTGGCGCAGTTGTCGGAGCTGCAGCAGGCATGGCGTATGTATTTGCGGATGCAGATACAGAAAGACCTGCTCTGGTAAATGCCGATTATTAAACAGAACAGACACATCAATAAACTCAATAAACCAAACAAAAACAAGATAGGAAAGGGAGGAGATTTTATGTCTACATACAAAGCAGGAAGACCAAGCAAATACAATCCAACAACGAAAAAGGGTGTTGAACCGGACAAATGCGCAGGGGAATATCGCATCCGAAACGCAGAAGGAGCGCTTACGTATATCGGCGAAACAAACAATCTGAAAAGACGGATGCAGCAACACTGCTACAACGGAAAGATGTCTAACGGGCAAAACGCGGGAGGTACCTTTGAATGGAAAAAGGCGGATGGCAGATCGACCTCGGTAACCAGACGCGAGCACGAACGCCAGAAAATCAAAGAGCATTCCCCTGCAATGAACTGCTCAAGAGGCGGTGAAGGCAGGGTGGCAGGAAGATAAATCCTTCTGCTGAGATACGAATGAAAAAGCTTTCCGGCGCATTGAAAAATATCCTGTCAATGGTATACTAATATATAATTGGCAGGATAAGCTTTCAATGATGAAAAAACTATTTGCGCCATTCCGAAACACGTGAGAATGGGGAAGAACTGAGCAAATATGAAATATTTAACGGAAAGTTAGAGGGGAGAGGTATCTATGCAGCCAGATGTGCTGAAGAATCGGATTGCGGCAGGCAGGGGGTATGTTTGCGCCGATCTTGTTTTGAAAAATGCCAGAGTCATCAATGTGTTTACCAATGAAATCGAAACCGCTGACATTGCCATCAGCGGAAACTATATTGTAGGTGTGGGTGAATATCGGGGCAGAAAAGAAGTTGAACTGCGTGGCAGTTACGTCTGCCCGGGTCTGATTGATGGGCATATCCATATTGAAAGCTCCATGCTCTGTGGGCCGGCATTTGAACAGGCAGTTCTGCCGCATGGCACTACTGCAATAATTACAGACCCACATGAAATATCGAATGTTGCGGGGCTTAATGGCTTGGAGTTCATGCTGGAAACAACAAAAGACCTGACGCTTTCGGTTTATTTTATGCTGCCTTCCTGTGTGCCGGCGACAGACTTGGATGAATCGGGCGCTGTGCTGGGCGCAGAACAGCTGCGGCCTTACTACCGTCATCCTCGTGTGCTTGGGCTTGCTGAGCTGATGAACGCGTATGGGACTGTGCGTTGTGACCCGAAGGTCTTGCAGAAAATCTGTGACTGCAAAAAAGCAGGAAAGATTGTGGATGGGCATGCACCGCTTTTGCATGATAAAGACCTCGATGCTTACATTGTGGCAGGCGTGCAGTCTGACCATGAGTGCTCCAATATAGAAGAAGCGATGGAAAAACTCCGACGCGGACAATACATCATGATTCGCGAGGGTACCGCCGCCAAAAATATGGATGCATTGATGCCATTGTTTCAAGAGCCCTATTGCAGCCGTTGTATGCTGGTGACGGATGATAAGCACCCCAACGATCTGCTCCACAGCGGACATATTGATTATAACATCCGTAAAGCCATCCAAGCCGGCGCAGCTCCGGCAATAGCGGTAAAAATGGCAACGCTGATTCCTGCACAGTATTTTGGGCTAAAGCAGCACGGTGCTGTGGCACCGGGGTATCTGGCAGACCTGATTGTGGTTTCGGATTTAGAGCATTTTACGGTAGAACAGGTTTATAAAAACGGTACACTTGTGGCAGAACATGGAAAGGCACTTAAGCCTGCGTCACTTATGATTGACAACACGCGCTTTGCACGCGTTATGGAATCGTTTGATATGGATGAAATCACACTTCGGGATTTGGAACTGCGTGAGAGTGGTGACTATGAACGCATAATCTGCTTGCGTCAGGATGAGCTGCTTACAGAGGAAAAGATTATACCATTCCAACAGCATCCGAACACAGCACCCGGCGTGGATACAGAACAGCAGATTGTAAAACTGGCTGTTTTTGAGCGGCATCATCATTCCGGACATGTAGGTATTGGCTTTCTCGGAAATTTCAGCTTGAAACGTGGGGCAGTTGCATCAAGCATTTCGCATGACTCCCATAACCTGATTGTGGCAGGTGACAATGATGCGGATATGGTACTGGCAGGAAACACTGTGCGTAAAAATAAAGGCGGTCTTGCATTTGTGGCAAACGGACAGGTCATGGCGGAAGTTGCACTTCCGGTTGCAGGTCTAATGAGTACCGAAAGTGCAGAGAGCGTAGCGGAGAAAATGCAGGTGTTGGAGGATGCCCTCAAAGCACATGGCGTGGCGGAGGACAGCGGTATCTTTATGACACTTGCCTTTGTCAGCCTTCCGGTTATTCCGAAACTCAGACTGAATACCTACGGCATAGTGGATGTAGAACAGCAGAAAATCGTTCCGGCTGTTTTTAAATAATTTATTTCAGTAATTTGATGAGGTGTAGAAAAAATGAATAGTAATGATTTAATTGTAAATGTTGGTAAGAATTCAAATGATACCGCAGCTCTTGTGTGGTCTGTTGCAGATGATCTTGTAGGGGCATATAAACCGCATGAATATGGTCTTGTTATTCTACCGATGACAGTAATCAAACGTTTCCATGATTGTTTGCTGCCAACACATCAGGCAGTTCTTGATACATACAAGAAAGTAGAAAAGCTGGCTGTAAAAGATGGTTTTCTGCGTAAAGCATCAGGCTATCAGTTTTACAATACAAGTCCATTTACGTTCAAGACATTGATTGCTGACCCTGAAAATATCGTAGATAATTTCAAGGCGTATCTGAATGGATTTTCTGATAATATTCAGGACATTCTTGCACGTATGGATTTTGATTCTCAGATTAAGCATATGGAAGAAGCAGGTCTTCTGTATCAGGTAATCTCTGATTTCTGTACAGATAAGGGCGATTTTTCGCCTGAGAAAATCAGTGCGGTTGATATGGGATATATATTTGAAAATCTTGTTCGTAGATTCTCTGAATCATATAACGAAGAAGCCGGAGCACATTTCACAAGCCGCGACATCATTTATCTAATGAGTGACCTTCTTGTAGCTGGTGATGAATCCGCATTTACAGGGGATGGTATCTCAAAGACCGTCTATGATATGACAATGGGAACATCTCAGATGCTTACCTGTATGGAAGAAAGATTGAAACAGATGGATGCGGATGCAGACGTTACTTTATTCGGTCAGGAGTTTAATCCCTTTACATTCGGTATTGCAAAGGCTGATATGCTTATCCGTGGCGGAGACCCTAACAATATGCAGTTCGGTGATACATTGTCTGATGACAAGTTCAGCGGATATAAGTTTGATTATATTATCAGCAATCCACCGTTTGGTATTCCGTGGAAACGTGAGGAAAAAGAGGTCATAGCTGAATTTAAGAAGGGTACAGCGGGAAGATTTGCACCGGGACTGCCGGCAAAAGGCGATGGACAGCTTTTATTCATGCTGAATGGTCTTGCAAAATTAAAAGATGATGGTCAGATGGCAATTATCCAGAACGGTTCCTCTTTGTTTAATGGTGATGCAGGGAGCGGTCCTTCTGAGATTCGTAGATATTTGATTGAGAATGATTGGTTGGATGCGATTGTGCAGTTGCCGAACAACGCTTTTTATAATACAGGAATTGCAACCTATATTTGGATTGTAATGAAGAATAAGCCTGTCACACATCAGGGCAAAGTACAGCTGATTGATGCATCCGCTTGTTGTGCAGCAAGACGTAAGAATATCGGTTCAAAGAACGTAGATATTACAAAAGCTTGCCGTGATTTGATTGTTGAAGCGTATGGTGCTTATATGGATGGTACATACAATGGTGTGGATGAAAATGACAATGCAATCGTTGTAAAGAGCAAGGTTATGGATGCCATTGACCTTGGCTATAACAAGATTGTAGTGGAAACACCACAGTTGGATGAAGACGGCAATGTTGTCATGAAGAAAAAGAAATCGGTAGCTGATACATCAAAGCGTGATGCAGAGAATGTGCCATTGACAGAAGATATTGATGCTTACTTTGAGCGTGAGGTCATTCCGTATAATCCGCAGGCTTGGATTGATAAATCCAAAACAAAAGTGGGATATGAAATCCCGTTCACCAGAACATTTTATGAATATAAGCAGATTGAGCCGTCAGATGTGATTGCAGCACGTATCGAAGAACATGAAAAGAGTTTGATGGCGAAATTGCATGATTTGTTCGGGGGTGAATGATTATGAAAACTGTAATTAGACCTGAAACAGAAATGAAGGATAGTGGTATTGAATGGATTGGTAATATTCCAAATGACTGGAAAGTATCGAGAGTTGGAAATTTTTTCTCATTCAGTAGTGGTGATTCGCTTACAAATGAAGATATTAGAGATGATGGGATGTATCTTGTGTATGGTGCAAATGGTATAAGAGGATATTATTTCAAGTATAATTTAGATAAAAAACGAATTTTGCTTGGACGAGTTGGCGCTTTAGCGGGAAATGTGCATATTGTTGATGAAAAAGTATGGGTAACTGAACATGCCTTAATTGCTAGTGATAAATTGAATTTAGTTGAGGAATATTATGGTTATGTATTTGAAAGTATGAATTTGATTCAATACTCGAAATCATCTGCTCAGCCAGTAATATCAGGTGATACATTACAGAAATTAAGATTTCCAGTACCTGAATTATCCGAACAGCAAGCTATTGCCGATTATTTGGACGAAACTTGTTCCAAAATTGATGAAAACATCGGTGTACAAGGGGTACAAACAAGATAAAATAGAAATGAGGGGCGATAGAGCAGAAATGTCAGATTTTCCACTCTATCTGAACACGGTCGCTGGTGGCCTTGATCGTAGAGATCAAACCATCGGCGGCTTTTCTTTTGTCGTCAAAATCTATGCTGTCCCAGTTGTCTAGATAATAGGATAACTTCTTTATCTGCTGGGGAGATATGATTTCAACGCTCAATTCAGCGATTGCCTTTGAAATGGTCTGGCGTCGGGTGTCCAGTTCTTCAATTTTTTTGTTAGCGTAGGCAAGCAAGGTCGCATTGGCTCCGGTCAGCGTATCAAGCAGCTTTTCAATTTCTGACTCCACCTGTGCCAGCTCCACTTGATAGGCGGTCAGTTTCGGATTGACTTTTTCCTCTCTGCCGTGGAGTATCTGAAAGTCTTTGAACTTTTCCTGCATGGCCGAGAAAATGAATTGCTCAAATTCTTCTTTGCGGATTTTCCCGCAGCCCGGACAGCCTTTGTTTTCCGTCCGTTTGGTACAGCGGAAATATCCGGTGCTGTTTGGTACATGGGTGGCTTTCAGAGCATACCCACAATGCCCGCATTTGATTTTTCCGGCCAGCCAAGTATTTTTCGGTTTCCGTCCCTGCTGGAAGGTGGTATTTGCCATAAGTTTTTTCCGGCATTTCAGCCATGTGTCAGAGGAAATGAGTGCTTCGTGGGGAGCGATAACAAGTATCTGGTCTTTTAAGCACCTGTCCTTGTCCTCCTTCACATCCCGCCCCTGATAGAGATAGCAGCCGTTTGTTCCGGCAAAGTCGGAAGCGTCATTGACAATCGCTGCACCCTGGCTCTTGAAAAATTCGTACAGCTCCAAATCGGCCTGTGCGTAAACGGGGTTTCTTAAAAGCTGGGAAAGAAATGTACGGAACATGGATTTGCCATAAATTTTTATGTCATGTTCCTCGAAGTATCGGGTAATATCTCCGAAGGAGGTTTCCGGTTCAGCGTACATTTCAAACATCAGCCGAACATGGTCGGCGGCTACGGGGTCGGCAACCATTTTCTTTGTGCGGATACCCTCTACCACAGTAGGCTCTAACTGATAACCGTATGGTGCCTGCCCGCTCATGTGGAAGCCTTTCAGGCACCGGGAATAGTAGGCGTCTGTGACACGCTTCTGAATTGTCTCACGTTCAAGCTGGGCGAATACAATGCAGATATTCAGCATGGCCCGGCCCATCGGGGTCGAAGTATCAAACTTTTCCGTGGAGGATACAAACTCCACATCGTATTCTTGAAACAGCTCCATCATCGTTGCAAAGTCCAGAATAGAGCGGCTTATCCGGTCCAGCTTATACACGATGACTCGCCGGACCTTTCCCTTGCGGATCTCGCCCAGCAGCTTTTGAAACTCTGGCCTGTCCGTATTCTTACCGGAATAGCCTTTGTCCTTGAATACCCGGCAGCTCCCACCTTTCAATTCATACTTGCAAAAGTCTATCTGACTTTCAATGCTGATACTATCCTTGCGGTCTACTGACTGTCTTGCGTAAATACAATCTTCTCTGATCAATTCCATATTGGGCTCCTTTCCTTGTTGGAATGGAGCTACCAACCTTACAACTATATTATACCATCAGCAGCCCCGGACAACAATGTTGCGAATGATTAGGGAAATCTGTCCCCATATTTGCTGAACACCTCATAAAGACAACGCTCAATTTCTTTTTTGCGCTGTGCTTTCTCCTTCGGGGGAAGTACCGGCGTGAGGCTTTCCAGCACAATGATCTTCCCTTGAAATGCGACAGACTTTGTTTCTCGTTCATAAGTGACAGCTTGCGTCATTGAAAACCTCCTTTGCGAAAGTGCGTGTATATGCCAGCCTTTCCCACTTGTCCCGTGGGGAAATGTCAAAAGACGGCACCCAGCAGGTGCCGCCCTTTGAGCTTTCTCCACTTCGGGTCAATGTGGCCCGAGGTCAGTAAGGACTGGAAAGGTACTTTTCTTTGGCGTCCTCCACGCTGTTGAGGTCAAATACTTCATAAAGCTGCCCCACAACACGCCGTATATCCTTCTTTGAAAATCCGCAGTCCTCCATTGCCATAATGACATAACCACGGCAGGCGTCATTGCTCCATTCGTCCGGTTCCAAGCCAGGGATCATTCCAAACGCATTTCCCATAAAATGCTCCTTTTTTGAAAAGATGGGGAGCCACGCCGGATCGGTTGGCCTATCATCAGACAGCATTGCCGGGGACTCCCCATAGGTTTTCACTTCATTTCAGACACATCGGACGGACATAGGCTTCATGCCCCATAGTATTTCAACTCTCCCCATTCTGATGGCAAGGCGTTCTCATTGCCTGCGACGGCTCACGGCTTGCAAGGCCGCTTCAACGCTCGGACTGTGACTAAACGCAAGTATCCGGGTTCTGCGCCTGTTCCGGTGGAGCCAGCCTTGCCCCCACCTATGGCATGAACCTGTTCGCTCGCTCAGTTTTACAAAGACTGTATTCTCTGAAATCCGAGGTCATGGCGGGTCTGTCACACAGCGCGTTCCCCTTCGTATCCGGGTGTCTTTTTATTCAATTTTCAATCTGCATGAGGCTTGTCTGAACCTCGGGTCATTGTGATCCGAAGTGTTTTGCCTCTCATAAACCATTTCATTTTCCGGTCTAAATCGGTACGCCTTACAAAGAATTTTTCAAAATTTTTTCTAAGCGCCGCAGACCTCGCTCGATTGCGACACGAACCACTTTTTCATGGACGCCCTCTGCCCGGGCAATGTCCTGTTTGGTCATGCCGAGAATGAAATGAGCATAAATCCGTTTTGCCTGTTTGTTCGGCAGACTGGCAATCGCCGCATGAAGCTCCTGCATGGTCACTTTCCGCTCATACAGTTCATGGGGAGATAAGGCGACAAAGAGAGCTTCATGCTCCAGCCCGTCATCCCGATCAAGGGAATAGTAGGCTTTGTGGCGGTATGTACGCAGCCGGTAGGCAGCCTCTTTACGATCAAACTCTTTGAACATTTCTGCAACTTCTTCCGATACTTCCATGAAGCAATCCGATGTATAGAATGGGTAATAGTCCCGCAAATTGATAATAGCCATATTGACCTCCGTTTCGGTTGTTGGTTGACGAGTGACCGAAACGAAGGCGGCGGGGAGCGGCACCGGGGAATGACTTCGGGCCAACCTGACCCGAAGCAGCCCCATAAGAACACAAAAGCGCCCGGGCGGCATGAAGCCACACGGACGCATGAAATTACACATTCATTTATGTATTGTCTGATTTCACATTCATAACCAGACTGTCCCGGAGGGGGAGCTACGCTTTTTTTAGCTGGTGCAGATCATGGGTACTGTGAAAAAAGACAAAAATAGACACGGCGGCAATCCTCCTTATATGCCGCCGTGGATTTACACGGTATTAGGTCGTCGTTGGTTTAAGGTAGACGAAAAGAAACGGCGGCTCTGAAAATCAAAGCCGCCGTTTCAAATGGGCGTGTCAAATTGTCTGCTCTACGACGGCTTTTTTCTTTTGCCGTCGTGCGGCAGATCATTTCAATATTCGGTTGAAGTATCGTTATTCGGTGTTAAGTTCTACTAATACAACCTCTGGACGATTATTAAATCGGAATGGAATAATACTATTTCCAAGGCCGCGGCTAACAACCATATTTGTCTTTCCGTCTGTATAAAGGCCGGAATCATATTTAGGAAACAGCCCTTGATTGGGGGCAACGAGCCCACCAATAAAAGGTAATCGAAACTGCCCTCCGTGTGCATGACCACATAAAACCAAATCAACACCACAGCATACATAGGTTTCAAATAACTCTGGCCGATGTGATAGCAGTATAGTGTAACTGTTTTCGTCATCAATAAGGCTATTCAATTTTGTGTTGACCATGGCTGGCGCTTCATTAAACATATCGCCCTTAATCGTAAAGTCAGAATCAGAAAGCCCGATAAGGGTAATCATTTCGTTGTTATGCACTAACTGTATTGCTTCATCTTCAAGGACAGTTACGCCAGACGCTTCAAGCCCTGTTTTGAATTGATCATAATGTGAGAAGTTAGCTTCGTGGTTTCCAGTTACAAAGTAGACAGGGGCTATTTGAACAGCTTGTTTTATAAAATCAAACGCAATCTCAATGTCTGTATGTCCAGCATCGATTAAATCTCCAGTTATCACAATAATATCCGGTTCGTGTTCAGACAGCAATTCTATCAATTCTGTATTGCTTTCTCCAAATTCAGCATTATGCAAGTCGGACACTTGTGCAATCCGAAAATTAGAAAAGGCAGATGCTATGCGATCGCTGGAGATATTAACCATACTTACCATCAATGCTGAATTGCCCCATATAGTATAGATTATCAAAACCAGCAGTATAGTTGTTAATACACAAATCTTCACCAATACTCTGGTGGAAAGGATTTTTTTCATTTTTTCCTCTCTTTCATCAACTTAATTATAAAAAAATCAGCTTACAAACAGGTGAATTTCAACTTACGAATTTGTAAGACAAAAGTGGGCGGCTTCTAAAGCCACCCGCTTCAAAAGTAGAATTACTGTGCGCTGATTGTATCAACAATGGACATATTGCGTATTCTCTTGATTGGCCCATGCACAGCCAGAATTACAGAGCTTACGACAATCAACAGAATAACAGCTACCTCTGGTAATGGAGGAGTCCAAGCATCCCCCCATCTATAACTTATCAACATTCCAAACAATAGCTTGTTACAAAACAGTCCCAACACCGTACCAACTACACCGCCGATTATGGTATAGGTGAAGGCTTCTGCAACAATCATTTTACTTAGCTGTCCCATGCTAACGCCGATAGCACGGAAAGCGCCATACTGTTTCAACCGTGCAGACACACTCATGGAAATACTATTGATTATGTTAAAAATTGTAATCATTGCAATTAGGACGAGGAATCCATAGATGAACAGCCAAAAACAATAGTAAGTTCCCATGGTACTGCTGTTACCCATGCGTTCATCAGCGAAAGTAAATGAGGAATCTACCATTTGGCGGATCACATAAACATCTTCGTCTGTTGTGCCTTTCACTAACTGCACATCAATAACCGTATATTTCGACTCGCCAGTAATTTGTTCAAATGTATCCTCTGAACAAATAATTGTTCCAACACCGGCGGCACTGTAAAACGGACAGTCGGACAACATTCCCACGATTTGGATTTCTTTACTTTGTCCGTTTGTATTCAACGATACAGTATCGCCTATTTGTATTGTGTTCTGCGAATTATAAACAATTAAGCCCGTCCCTAAATCAGTTTGCACAGATTCCAGAGAACCCTCTAATAAATAGTCCTTTGCCCAATCAAATTGATACTGCTCATAAGAGATTAAATCCTTCTTTTTTTCAATACCGTTTGTGACAGACGGAACCTCGTATGCAAATTTTCTTCCATACGCTAAATCCACAACAGGATTTTCCTTTAGATCATCAAGTAATGCTTTGTCAATAGCACAGGCGTTATCAGGGCTTATGATAGATAAATCTGCTGTCCAAGGTTGGAGCGGTGTTAAGGTATGCTGCATGAACTCAACTGTTACAGAGAATGAAAGGAAAAGGATAATACTGAGAGCAAATGAGCTTGTCATCAAAAACAGATTTTTCCGATTTGCTTTTGCATGATAAATTCCAAGTGCTGTATCAATCTTAAGCAGTTGTGTATTAGCAGCATTTCTTGCAGGCTCCAAGTCGTTTGCATTACCGGAAACCGCTGCCAACGGAGATACTTTTGCTGCTTTCTTTGCCGGAGAATAGGCAGCGAACAAAACCGTTACCAAGCCCACAACGATTCCTGCAAGAATACTTGGTACGCTAAATCCGAATGTAGACATCGCTTTGAAAAATTCCGGACTTAGGAAACGCAAAATCGCACATAAGACCCAAATGACAACTATACCGATGGAAATACCCACAGGGATTGCCAAACGGCACCAACTAAGCGCCTCTTTCCGTACTAAGCGCATAATCTGTTTTGGTGTTGCACCGATACAGCGCATAAGGCCGAAAAATTCGGTACGCTGGGCTACATTGCTGTTCAGGCTGCTTGCAATCATCATAATACCAGCTAACATTACCAGTACAAACAATACAGCCGCAGCCAAGTAAACCTGTAACAAAAAGGGAACGCGGCTTTGTCCAAGCAATCCAAGCAGATTGTTGTTGGAAGATATTTGTTCATTCGATAAATTGCATTGTTCTTTCAAATCTGCAATTTTCCCTTGTATATTTCTTGTGTTTGCAAATTGAGTAAAAAACATAATGCCGTAATCATTCGGCTCCCCGTCTGATACATTCGGATAAATCGCGCAGTAATCCTCTGTGTTCAAAATGATGCCGTAGGAGTCGCCACTCATGATCGAGGCGGTATTATTCATAAATCCTGATATGGTAAAATTCAGTTTATCGCCATCAGGAGTTTCTACGGCAATGGGATCACCAATCGCAACACCCATTATCTGCTTTGCATTTTCAGTCACCAACGCTTCATTACTTGTCTGTGGAAAAACACCTTCTTCAAGTTGGTCAGTCCAGATTTCAGTTATATAGCTTTCATCACAACCGCATATCGCTACATCTTTTCCACCCAAAGTGTAGCCTAAATCTCCACGATAATTGAGTACGCCATACGGTGAAAATACTTCAATATCAGGGCGTGAAGCAATAATTGCTGCTTCTTCATTGCTGATATTCTTAATGGCAATATGCCAATTCCCAGACTCCTGCTGTGCCTGCAAAATCTGGCTGCGGATGAACATATCTGCCATTCCAAAAATAGTTGTAACCAGAAATACCGCCAGCACAATGCAGAAAATAGACATTCTGCTTTGCTTCTTGTGGATTTTTGCGGATATGGGAACAAGGTCAAGATAATGCTTCATTTGTTTTTCCTCCCAAATCCGTCAAAACGCCATCTGATACCCGGAACACCCGATCAACGGATGCAGTCAAATCCTTATTGTGGGTAATCATCAGGATTGTTTGCTGATAGCGACGGGACGCCTGCGTAAGCAGGGCAATAACATCCTGACTATTCTTGCTGTCCAGATTGCCAGTAGGTTCATCTGCCAGAATCAGTTTGGGCTTTGTGATTAACGCCCGGCCAATGGCAACACGCTGCTGCTGTCCGCCGGATAGTTGGCTCGGCAGGTGATGTCGACGCTCGGTAAGTCCCAAGAGTTCCAAAATTTCTTCTACTGCTGCCGGGTCTGGTTTGCGATAGTCCAAAAGAAGCGGAAACATGATATTCTGCTCCACATTCAGCTCGGAAACCAACTGAAAGGATTGGAAGATAAAGCCGATATTACGACGGCGGAAAATCGTGCGCTGTTCCTCTTTCATGGAAAACAGGTCTTGTTCATCAATCCAAATGTGGCCGGAAGTAGGGGTATCCAAAGCTCCAATACAGTTCAGTAATGTGCTTTTGCCAGAACCGGATTCACCCACAACGGCAGCAAATTCGCCTTTATCCAGGGAGAAGGAAACCTTCTTCAACGCTTCGACTTTCGCCTCACCCTTGCCATAAGTTTTACATAAATCTTGTACTTTCAATATTTCCATAGTCATCAGTACCTCCTTTCTCAAAAGGATAGCAAAAACAGCTTACAAGCAGGTGAATTTGACCTTACAGATCCGTAAGGAAAGATAGTGTAAACAGCGTACCTTTTCCGACTTCACTTTGTACGGAGATAACACCGTTTTGACCCTCAATAATGGACTTGGCAAGGGGAAGCCCCAGCCCGATTCCTTGTGTATCAAGGGAATGTTTGCTGCGATAAAAGCGTTTAAAGATATGGTAAATATCTTCCGGGACTATGCCGTTACCATTATCAGAAATAAAAATCCGAAACATAGCAGGAGTGCGCTCCCATGTAATACGGACAATACCGCCAGCTTGCGTGTGATCCAGTGCATTTTTTACAATGTTTCCAATCGCTTCACCTGTCCATTCCATGTCACAAATAAGCTGCTGTTCACCATCGCCATCTATCTGAATCTGCTTGCTTTCGCTTTTAGCCCTGGTGGTTAGGTCATTGACTGAATGAGCTATCAGCTCGGACACACGGCAACTTTTTTTCTCAAAAATGATGTTTCCCGTATCCAGTCGGGTTATCTTCAACATGGATAAGATTAACTGCTCCATACGCTTTAGAGAAATACCCATCTTCGCCGCAAACTGTTTGACCGTTTCTGCATTTTCTGGCTCACTTTCAATGATCTCCTGATACATAGTGAGGGCTGCCAGAGGCGTTTTGAGCTGGTGAGATATATCGGATATGGTGTCTTTCAAAAACTCTTTTGCTTTACGTTCTGTTTCATTTTTGGATTGGAGCATAGTTGCAAGCTGTTCTATCGAAGAAAACACTTGGTAGATAGCCCCCTCATAATTCTGCGGTAAATGACAAGAGTAATCCCCGTTGATGTAATTTAGCAATATTCTGTCGACCTGTTGATACAATCGCTTCCTTTTCCAGAAAAAAATAAATATTCCTATGGCAAGCACAAAGAGAAAAAATAGCACAGTGCATAGCATGGCGCAGAAAGCGGAACGCTGAAATTGATTGAAATAAGGCCGCATACTGCTTTCTGACTGTTTTCCCAAACCCGCAGCCGCTAATAATGACCTACCATCGTCACTGATGTCTGTGTTCGTAAAGGCAACTGCAACCACTTCTTTCGGAACACCCTGTTCCAAAAGTGAGGATGAAACCGCTTCATCATGTTTGAGCCATAGGACTTCCGCATCGTTCACCTGATAAATAGTCAAAACGGTTGCTGTACCTACAAACAGCAGAGCAAACAAAGTCAAAAATAGCAGGAACCCTTTAATCTGTCTATCTTGGTACAAACTCATATAGACACCTCTTTCCATTGGTAGCCGAACCCACGAATGGTTATAAGGTGTTCTGGATGGGACGGATTGGTTTCCACTTTTTCACGAAGCCGCCGTACATAGACGGACAGGGTATTATCATCAACAAAATTTCCTGTATCATCCCACAGCTCATTTAGAATGATGTCCCTTGTCACAACGCGATTTGCGTTTCTTACCAGCAGACAAAGCAAACGATATTCGGCGCTTGTCAAATCCAATGCTTTTCCCTTTAAGGTTGCACGGCTACCCAACAGATCAATGGTAATGTCGCCACATTCCATAGAAGTGTTTTTTTCGCTTTTGGAAACTCCGGCCCGACGCAACAGCGCCCGGATGCGGGAACACAATTCCCCCAGTTTGAAAGGCTTGGTGATATAATCGTCCCCACCGCTATCTAATCCACGAATTATGCTGACTTCTTCATCCGATGCAGTCAGGAATATAATCGGTATCTGCTGATTTTCTTTTCTTACTCTTTCGCATACGTCAAATCCTGTTCCATCTGGCAGAGTAACATCCAAAATCAATAAATCGTATCGGTCGAGTTCGGATAAGTATTGTTTTGCTTCACATACTGTACGGGCAACTTCAACATCAAATTCATTCTTTTTCAAAGAGTAGACCAAGCCATCTATTAGACTGACATCATCCTCCAATAGCAATATTCTATTCATGTTTTAATTCCTTTCCTTGTTTTGTCCTCATATCCACAGGTTTCTCCGCGTCTTTCGGGATCAACCAGATTGTAGCCATCTTCACAGCGCCGGGAATACGGCCACCGGCGCAATAATAGTTTATCCGTCGAGGGGTCACGCCCCACTTTTCGGCCGCCTCTTTCAATGTCATATAGTCCATTTCGCACCTCCACAGGATATATTATTAGGGTTGAGCAAAACGCGCGTTTTGCAAAGTTGAGTCACAATATATAGAGCTCAAATGAGCTGGATAGTACTATTTAATGTATAGCCTTATGAGCAAATCGGAGTTTTGCTCAACCCTATATATTATAGTTCTCTGCCTCGAATAATACAAGTTAGAGCCTACACGGATACGAAATAAAATACTACTTAATGTAAAATTTCATTACATTCTCATAATCCAACCCGAAATGTAGAATGATATAGGGTGATATGAAAATGAACCAAGATGAAAGAAGGTTTGACTTCCACGGCCTCGGGGCGGCTCTCAAACGAGCCAGAGAAGAAAAGGGATGGACACAAGCCTATGTTGCGGAATTAGTAGACCGTGACTCCCGTACCATTATGAATATTGAGAACAAAGGTCAGTATCCCAGCTTCGACCTTTTTGTTAAACTCATTACTATGTTTGACGTTTCAGTTGACCAGTTTATTCATGCGGACGGAGGGGCAAGGTCAAGCTCTTGCAGAAAGCACATTGATGTTCTTCTAAACTCCATGAATGAAAAAGAGCTTGTCGTGATAGAAGCCACAGCCGAAGGCATTAAGAAAGCCAGAGAAACGGAGGTTCCAGAATAAGGGCCTCTGTTTTTTTGCGCCATTTTAGGGGCTGCCGCTAAGTGGCAAGCAATGCCTCTGTGGCCACAAGTGGCACAAAGGCGGCTTGTTGGGGCTCGCCCCAAACCCGTATCTTCGGGCCAACATGGCCCGAAGTGTCAGCGTCGCTTCGCTCCTTATTTTCATAACCTTAACGCTCCTTTTCCTGCTTTCTTCCCGGCTCGGTGTAGCCCATCAGAGTGTCAATGTTCGCCTTGATCGTGACGATCTCCTGCATATCTCGTCGTGCCTTCTGGTATTCTCCATAGAGCTGTTTTTTCTTTGCTGTGAGCTTACGGCCTTCCTCCTTCAGCACATCCATTTTGGGGAGCTTCGCCCCGCCCAGCAGAGAGCGCATTTCCGCTTGTGCAGCCCGGTACAGTTCAAGATCGGCCTCATGCTCCGCAAGAAATTTCCGGCTGTACTTCGTCGCCTTATACTGCTCAAAGACCGGACGGGTTTTGGCATACTGAACCGTTGCGGTCTTTAGCCCGGCATTGGTTTTCATGGCCTGTTCCGTCTGCTTGATCTGCTCGGAAATGGCATGGAAACGGTCTGCCGCCTCGGTGGCTTTCTGTGCCAACTGCTCATAATCGGTCAGTCCATTGTCCTGTATATAGGCAAGGGCAGCGGCCATCTGCTTAATGTTAAATACCTTCGCCCAGCGTTCATATCCCGGTCCCTTACCGGCAGCCAGCTTCGCTTGAATATCCACCGCCAGACTGATTTTCCGCTCCGAGTGCCCGGGGCGTTTTTCTTTGCCCTCAATGGCGGCCAGAACATCTTGCAAGTCGTAGCCGTCCCCCAGCGTGGAGGCACGCAGACGGGTAAAGCGTTCCTGTCCCTGCCCGGTCAGCCGGAAACTGATACCGCCGCCCCGAACCTTCTTGACCTCATATCCCGCCCGCTTCATCAGATTGAGAAATTCGTCCAGATCAGCGGGGCGCTCCGCCAGCGCAGTATCAATGGCGAGGCGCAGCCTGTCCTGATAGGAAAGCGGCCCTTTTCGTTCTTTCTGCCATTCCCCATAATTCCGATACTTACCCTTGCTCCGGGGCTTCGGGTTCTCCACGATGGACAACCCGTTTTCAAGGCACAGCCTGTCAGAGAGCCGCCGAAGGGCGAAGCTGGAGCCCCAAAAATTTCGGAATTTCCGGGTGCAGTCAAGGGTGGTGGAGTTGTAATAAATGTGACAATGGATGTGCTGCTTATCGGTATGTGTGGTAACGATAAAAGCGTGCCGCCCCTTTGTCCAGCGCATAGCCAGCTCATAGCCGATACGGTTCGCCTCCTTCGGGGTGATCTCGCCCGGATAGAAGGATTGTCGTATCTGATAGCACAGCACATCATTTTCTTTTTTCTGTTCCCGACCCGTCATAGCGGCATAGCTGGCTTTTGCCAAAAGGAACTCGTCTGCCACGGTGGCCGGATCACATTCATAAGCGGAGATATACTTTCCGCTTTCTGTTTTCTCTGGGTCCTTGCCATAGTCCAGACAATCCCGGATAGCCTCAGCAATCGTTTCGCCTTCGCCCGCATGGCGCTGTAACAAAGTTGTGGTAGCCAAAAATCATTCCTCCTTTCCATGAGAAAGGGGCGGCCCATTCCGACCGCCCCGACTTCGGGCC
The DNA here is from genome assembly GCF_018785345.1 of Clostridium sp. MCC345. Taxonomy (NCBI): domain Bacteria; kingdom Bacillati; phylum Bacillota; class Clostridia; order Eubacteriales; family Clostridiaceae; genus Clostridium; species Clostridium sp. MCC345. Next base: position 11,765 of record NZ_WQPP01000056.1, on the reverse strand, counting down.
AGTATGGCCCGAGGCTGCTTAACTTGCCAGAAACCGGTACAAAGCGGATTTGCCTCCGTCCAGCGCCCAAAGAAGGGAGCCCGCCGCCGCTTGCAGTCCATACGGCGAAAGAAGGAAGGCAAGAAACAGAAATACAATCCCGCCTATGGGCGTCGGCGTGAAAAAGAGAGCGACACCCAGCACCGCCAGGATCACAGAGGCAATCGTCAGCAGGACGGCACAAATATCAAACAGGAACACCAGCAGAGCCGCCAGAAGGGACAACGCCAAAGCAAAGGGAGCAACCAATATTTTCAGCAGTATCTTCATCTTCAAAACCTCCTTTATCTATCCTTCCTACCTCTATTTTATCATGCCTGCCCGGGGACATAAATGTTGCGAAAGATTAGTGAATCCTGTCCCAAACCTTCGGGTCATACTGGCCCGAAGTGGTAAAAAAAGAGCAGGGCGGCAAGCCCCGCAACGGAAGCCTGCCGCCCTCGTCTCATTTTGCCACCAGCTCGGAAAGCTCCCGCAGCACCTTTGACACCTCGCCCCACAGCTTTTCATAGTCCCGCTTTAATCCGTCGATTTCCTCCGGGTACACGCCATAGGTATGTGCGTGTATGGCAACCTGATTGAGATTGTTAGAACAGCGCCGTTGCAGAGAGATCAGCTCTTTTACGGGCGCAAGGTCGATGTGCAGGATATACCCATTCAGAGCCATTTTCCGTACATAAGCCCCGGCGTTGGAAATGCCCGCCTCAGCCATCCGTTCATGGATGGCTGCCAGCTCGTCCGGCGTTACCATGACGTGCAGATGGACATTCCGCTTGCGGTTCTCCATCAGCGTTCCAGCTCCCGGCCTTTCCGGCGCTCTTTGGGTTCCTTTACCTTATCAAGCGGTTTTGCGTCCAGCTCCGGGGGCGTGGGTGGGATGGGCGTGTTGTTGGGTACGCCGTCGATCATGTTGCAGTTCTGCTCTGTGGAGAGCTCGGCGGTTTTCAGATAGTTGTCTTTTTCGTGCATGGCGATCCTCCTTTATCGTTCCTCATGGTTTTTATGGCTCCGCTTCTGGCCGGGCTCCTTCGGGGGTTCCTGCCCTCTGGTTCCTTCTTTGAGCCGGGCGGTAATGGATGGGCGCACCCGGTCAGGATTGCCCGGTGCTGGTTTCAGTTCATAATCCTCCATCTGCTTTTCGGTCAGCGGCTTTGCGTAGGTCAGTTCGCCCCATGCCATCAGACTGCCGTCTGCCACAGGACGCCGCCTGTCATCGTCGTAGTTGACGATGGAAAGAGGCTGGTTATCCGGCAGCTTCGGGTAAGTTCCTATGTCCACGGGCCGCTGGGTGGAATAATAGCGGTAAACGCCCTCCGGTCCCAGCTCGGTATGCTTGACCGCCGCATGGTAAAGCTGCTGATAGTCGTCCACCCGGCGGTCAAAGTCCCGCTGCGCCCACGCCTGACTGGTTCCATAGCGGCCCCAGTAGTAATCCCGATGGCCGTTTTCCCCCTCGGTAAACTGCCAGGTCACAAAGGGGCTCGGCGCTCCCGGATTATGCCCCAGCGCAAAGCCGTGTCCGGTTTCAAAGGTGGCAGCTTTCAAAATCACATATCCTTGTACTGTCTCCAAGAGATACCTCCTTTCTGTGCCTCGGGCTAACATGACCCGAAGTGCTGGATGTTACGAAATAAGAGGGCAGACCGGGGAGAAATGTAATAAGATATTCCCACCCCGGAAACACCCTCAAAAAAGCCCGGAATGTCAAGCCTTTGGAGGCGGCAAATCGTAACAGCCGCCCGGTCTTTTCTCCCGCATTTTCCTCATGCGTTCCCGGCTTTTTCGGCGGTTCCCTTCGGCCTTGCAGGCGTCGGAGCAGTAGGCTTGACGCCCCTCGGGCAAAAACGCCTTTCCGCAGACCGCACAGGCTCGCAGCTCCGGGGAGATGCCTTCCGTTGTCAACGACGCTTGAAGCTCCGGGTTAAGAGGCAGGACAGCCTCACGGAAATAACGGCAGTACGCCCCTGTCCAGCACTTGTGCAGCATATAGCAGGCACAGTCAAGAGGAAGGCACAGGCCGCTTTCCCGGTCATAGTTGGCGCACATCCCCGTGACAAGAGAACGGATTTTCTTCTTCTCGTCACGGGTCAGCTCCCGGGCGTCCATTTAAGACTTCGGGCCACGATGGCCCGAAGGGCGGGACTCCACGATCAGCGCCCGGAACTTCTTCCGGCACTGTTTTTTCTTTCCTTTGCACTCCTTGTGATAACGGCATCCCTTACAAGGGTCGTCATTGTTCCAGCCGGGGTGCGGTACTTCCTTCATCATTCGTTCAAAAGGGCTGCTTGTAAAATTCATTCTCATTCCTCCGTATCTTCCTCCCATGGCGGGGTATCTTCGTCATCGGGTTCCTCTGCGATCTCCTCCAGCTCCCCGTCCTCATATTCGCAGTAATCATCTTCCAAATCCGGGGCCTCATGCTTCGGCTTGTAAATCTTGAAATAGTAACCAATCCCACCGCCGGCCAGCACCACCGCACCGATCAGGAGCAGAGAGAGAAGGGGGCTGTCCTTTTTCTCCGGCTCGGGTTCCGGTACTTCCTCCACCGGTTCGGTGGGCTTTGGCTCTGGCTCAGGGGTCATTTCTTTGGGCGGTTCCTTACCCTGTTCGGCAAGAGGCAGAAGGTCGTCTGTGGTAACGGTATTGAGGAAATAGACGTTCTCGCTGGTTTTCTGTTTGTCGATCACCAGATAAAACACGCTCTCGTCTGCTGTGGTGATGGTGTAGAACTCCTTTCCATCCTCGTCGGTGGCGTTGTCCACCACGGTTCCCGTCCCGTCTGGGGTAAAGGGGTTCTGGGTTTCCGGCTCCGCTTCGGTTTCCGCCGGGGCGGGAATTGTCTCCGGCTGCGGCTCGCTGCTCTGTGCATAGGCCGGGACCGTAAAGATCAGACAACACAAAAGGCTGGCAGCCATCGCCGCCAGCCTGCGGTATTTAGTTTTCTTCATGGGCTGTATCCTCCTTTCCGGGTGCCTCCGGCTTCGGGTCAGTATGGCCCGAAGCGGTAAGGCTGTTTTTGGGGTCGTTCAGAAAAGCCATCAGCTCGGCGGGGGTCAGTTTGAGGGAGCGCACCGCCTGCACGATCTGGCTGTTTTCTTCCTCCTGTTTCTGCTTTTCCAGCTCCCGGATTTTGGCCTGCCACTCGGCTGCCTTCTCCCGGGCTTTTTCCAGTTCCTTATCGAGCTTGTCGATCTTGTTCATGCAAGAACTCCTTTCCTCTGGCTCACAAACGCCCGAAGGCATAGAAATGTGTCTGCCAGTAGCTTGAATTGATGTTTGCGTATTGGATGGGCGAACCACAATGGAGCATCATCCCGTCGCCTACATAAATCCCCACATGGGACACAGGGCCGGGGCTGTCATAGGTTCCCGTGAAAAAGATAATGTCGCCGGGCTTTGCCTCGGAGGGGGAAATGATAGCGCACTGGTTATAAATGCCCTGCGCCGTGGTACGGGGCAGGTTGTGGACGCCGCTGGCCGTGTACACCCAGCAGACAAAGCCCGAACAGTCAAAGGAGGTGGACGGGCTGGAGCCGCCCCACACATAGGGCCAGCCGATGTACTTTGTGGCTTCTTCCATGAGCGCCGCAAAAGTCGGGTCATCCAGCGCCTCGCCGGGTATCTCATAGCTGGGGCCGGTATCTTCGCCGCCGTTGTAAATCCCTTCCCACAGATAGGGTTTGTTGCCTTTGAGCTGCTGCATAACGGTGTAGATTTCCCGCTGCTGTTCGTTAAGCCTCGGCAGGATCACGGCAGGCAGCGTTTTGTTTGTGAGGGTCACATTGAGAATGTAATACTCATAGGGGACTTCCTCGGTGGTGGTTTCCCCGGTCTCCGGGTCGGTGCTGGTTTCGGTGCGGTAGCGTATCTCGACTTCCTCCGTCAAGGTCAGCTCATACTGTGCCTCGAAGATCTCCCGCAGTTCGTCCTGCACCTGTTCCCGGAAATACACATGGTACTTTGCAGAGAGATAGGACGCCAGCTCATAGGGGTTATGGCCGATCTCGTCCACGGAATAGCGGTACTCGTCATAGCCGGGATGGGTGCTTTCAATGTTCGCTACCGTCTGCGCCAGCTCGTTTTCCAGCGCCGTATAGTCCTCGTCCACCCCCAGCAGGTCCGTATCCTCCGAGGCGTAGGAGGTGCCGGATAACGCACTGGCAAGGCCGCTGCCAAGCGTGGGAAAGATGGAGCTTACCGCCGACACAAGAAAACAGAGCAGCAACAGCAGGAGCAGGACCAGCACCGCCACGGGATGACGGGTCACAAACTGCGCCGCCCGACGGGTCGCAGTTCCCGAAGCGGCAGCGGTTTTCTTTGCGGCCTTTGCACCCTGTTTTGCAGCCGCCTTTGCTTCTTTGGAATACCGGCGTTTCAGTTTCCATTTCTGCTGCACACGGGAAAGCGGATTGCTGGCAAGTTCCGGGTGCTCGGAGGCCATCTTCTGAAAATCCATATTGGCCCGGGCTTTTATGTCCTTCCGTTCCCACTTTGCCACCTTCCGGGCCGGGTGCTCCCGGTATCTCCGTTTGGCATACCGGGTCAGTTTCCGGGCTCCGGCCTCGGCGGTCAGCTCGGATTTATGCGCTCCTTCCACGCCCACATTTTCATGTTCGACTTCGTTGATTTTGTTGTGGAGATAAAACCATGCCTCGGTGCGGGCTCCCCGGACAGCTTTCTTTGCAAGCCCCGGCGGCTTCTTCGCTGCCCGTTTTGCCTCGGTCTTGTCCAGTTTCTCCCGGGCCTTTCCCAGCTTTTCCCCGGCGCGCTCCGCTTTTGCCTGTGCTTTCTGGTACTTATCCTTTTTGCTCCCGGCCTTCTCGGCGGAGCCCTCCGGCTCCTGTGCCTTGCCGGTATCCTGCGGCCCGCCCGCTTCATCCTCCTGCCTCATGCGGTCAGAGGGACGGCTTTTGCGGCTGTCCTCTTGAAACTTGCCGCTTTTGGACTTCGGGCCATTGTGGCCCGAAGGGCTGTCCTGTCCGGTATCTTCGTCCTCAAACCGCAGGCGTCGGGATGGTGCGGGGGAAGGCCCTTCCCGTTCAGCCGGTCCGGGGCGATTGCTCCCGGTATCCTCCGTCGGCCCCGGCCTTTGAAAATTCCGTTTATCCGGTTTCTTTCCGATGATGTATCCCTCCTTTCCAAACCTCGGGCCATCATGACCCGAAGTGTGTTATGCCCGGTTCATTTCCTGTTTTTTATCCTCCGGGCGGGTGGTCATAATGGCGTACAGCTCGGTATTCTGCGGGAAGCGGTCAACAAACGGGATGGTGGTATTCCCGAAGAACAGCAGCCCTTCGCCGGAATTGGTATGGGTCACATAGGAAAGCTGGTGGGGGCTGATCCCAAGCTGTTTGGCTAAAATCTGCCGGTCCCCCTGTGCCTGCGAGAGCAGCACAAGGAAGTCCGAGTTTTCAAAGATGTTCTCGATCTCCGGGCTTGCCAGAAAATCCTTCACGTTCTGCGTTAAAGCACTGGGAACGCACCCTTTTTTTCGCAGCATTTTCCAGATCGCCACACAATAGCTTGCCGTCAGCCGGTCGCGGAGCAGCACATGGAACTCGTCGAAGTAGCACCATGTAGCGATACCACGCAGGAAATTCATGGACACCTGCGAGTTTACCAAGTCCTGCATAATGAGCATGGCAATCGTCCGAAGCCCGGCCCCCAGCTTTTTTAAGTCAAGGCATACCAGACGGCGGTTCAAGTCCACATTGGTTTCATGGTTGAACACGTTAAGGGAACCCGACACATAGATTTCAAGGGCAGTTGCCAGCCGTACCGCCTCGCCCTCCGGCTGGCAACAGAGCAGGTCATACAGGGTTTGGAGGGTCGGCATTTTGCTTGTTTCCGGGTCCTGCAAATGTTCCCGGTACATCTGGCGCACACAGCGGTCAATGACGGTCCGCTCCACCGGCTGCAAGCCGTCCTTGCCGCCAACGATCAGCTCCATCAGCGACAGGATAAAGTCGGCTTTCAGCGCCATCGGGTTTTCCTCGTCGAAGCTCAAATCAATGTCCATCGGATTGATGTGGTGGGGGCTGTCCGGGGCGATCTCGATGACCTGACCGCCCAGCCGCTTGATAAGGGGCGAATATTCGCCCATCGGGTCCACCACAATGATCCGGTCACGGGTGGCAAGGAACACGTTCACAAGCTCCCGCTTTGCGGCAAAGGATTTGCCGGAGCCCGGCACGCCGAGGAACAGGCCGTTGGGGTTTTTGAGCTTTTTCCGGTTTGCCATGATGACGTTATGGGAAAGTGCGTTGAGCCCGTAATAGACGGCTTCGCCATCCATGCGGAGCTCCTGCGTCATAAAGGGAACGAAAATGGCCGTGGAGCTTGTCGTCATGCCGCGCTTGATCTCAATGCCGTTATGGCCCAGCGGAAGGCTGGAAAGAAAACCATCCTCCTGCTGGAAGTCCAGCCGCTTCAAGGTGCAGTTGTATTTCTGGACGATACCGGACACCGTGAACAGGTCATTGTCCAGCTCCCGGCGGGTCGGGGCCATGTTTACCACAAGGAAGGTCAGCAGGAACATTCTTTCATTCCGGCTCTGTAAATCTTCCAGAAGGGTCTTTGCGTCGTTGCTGTATGTTACGAGGTCGGGCGGAAGTATGTCCATGTCGTACCCTGACCGGGCTGCCTTCTTTTGTTCCTCCACCTTCATCTTGTCAATGTCGGAGACTTTGGCCTTGATGGATTTTACGGCGGCGGCCTGATCGACGGTTTGGATATGGAGGGTGATGGTCATTTCCGCATCCATTTCCAAAAGCTCCGCCAGCAGCTTGTCCGAGAGCTCCGAGGCCAAAATCTGCAAGTAGGAGGCGGCGCCCCAAGTCGTCCCCACCCGGAACAGACGGCTGAAACGGAAGTCGAAGCTGTCCGGGGCGATAAAGTCTTTGGTGGAAAGCCCGGTTTTGGGGATCATATCCCATGAAAACCGGAAGGGGGAGCCGCTGCCGGGGTGGAGCTGCCCGTGAAGAAGCTCCAGCCGTTCCAGCCCCGAAAGGGAGCGGCACTTGACGCCCAGCTTTTTGAAGTTCCCGCAAATGTCCGCCTCTACACGTTCCAGCCTTGCCCTGGCGGTGGGAAGGTCGTCCACGTTCACGCCGAAGGTCAGGAGCTTTGTGCGGACAATGCCGTTGTTGCTTTTGGCGATCTGGTTTTCCAGCATTTCCACATACTCACACCGGACGCTGTTGTAATCATCGTCCTGCATGGGGATGTTCACGTTGTACCGGCTGCCCGGGCGGCTCCGGTGGTTGAGGAAGGAAAGCTGGAACGGAAGGCTGCTGTCAAAGTAGTTGAGGCAGGCGCTCCACCCGTCAAAGATGGCCGCCTGATCTTCGGACTGTGCGAGCTGGTAGTTGATGTCCTCGTATTCAATGGTTTTGGTGTAATAGCGGTCCGCTACCCGGCACACCCCGTCCCGGTACATTTCCCGGTAAGGGAGGGTCTGCTGGGCGGTGGTGGGAATGTTCTTTCCTTTCGTGAACAGGCCGGTAAGGCCCTGCTTTTCAGGCTTTCTGCCTGCGGGCTTTCCGGCCCTTCTGCTGTTTCGCAATCGGCTGCGCCTCCTTTCTGGCGCTAAGCAGCGCATAGAAGTTTTCGGTTTTGTAAGGCCGCACACGGGGATAGAGGAACCGGGTGCGGATGATGTTTTTCAGCACTTTTTCCAGCGGCAGACCGTCTCGTTCATACATAGCCAGAAAGAAGAACGGGAGCATGAGGCCGATCATCAGGAACATGGCGGCACTGTTCCCGATACTGCCACGGGAAAACAGGTAAGCCGGGAGGCCCACCGCCGCCGCGCTGGAAAAACAAACAAGCTGGCGCTTCGTCAGATTGAAGGCCAGCTTTGTCTTGATTTTGGAAAGGTCTTTTGGTACTGGCACATAGGCCATTTTGGTACACCTCCTTTATTGCTTCGGGCCAGCATGGCCCGAGGTTATCTTGCGGCCTCTTTGGCCGGGGCTGTGCTGCGGGCAGCTTCGGCGGCCTCTCGTCCGCTCTGCCTTGCCCGCCAGTATTCGGGGTGATACTGCCGGATGGACTGATTGAGTTTTTCTTCAAACTGTCCTTTGTCCTTAATGCGGTCAGGGATTTTCCACAGCTTTTTGTCCAGCAGCTCCCGGAGCACTACGCTTTCCTGTGCGTCCTCCTCATAGCAAATATAGCCCTTGTCCTTGAAGCCGCATTTTTTGGCCGCTGGGGAGAGGACGGCGGCTACCTCGTTTGCCACCATCGTTCCGCCGTGGCTGGCGGTAGATACCAGAAACACCCCCGGACAGAGGGTTTCACAATTCTGCACCTCGCCCCACGGGGAGCTTTTCGGCGCATGGAACATTCCGCCCGTCCGGCTCCGGTCTGCCTGCATGAGCGCCGCCTTTTCTAAGATGGCTTTCAGTTCCGGGGAAAAATAGGCATATTCCCGAAGAACACGGGCGGCCTCCCCGCCGCAGGCGTTCATCAACAGGGTATAGGCGTCGCTGTCCGCTTTGGTACAGCGACCCAGCAGTTTTCCGTCGTAATAGCAGGCCGCGTCATAGCCCGTCCGTTTGCGTGGCATGGTTCCCGCCTCCTTTCTGCTTCGGGCCAGCATGGCCCGAGGTCAACGCTCTGCACCACGGCTGGGCTTTTCCTTCGGAGGCCGTTCCGCCTTTGCCTGTTCGGCAGCCGCTTTCCCGGCTTTGAGCTGGTCGCTGATGGACGCACGCCCCACAGAGCCGCGCTCCGCCATCTGTTCCAGCTTTGCCTCATAGGCTTGCAGAACAGCGGTGTTGAGCTGTTCCCGGAACTCCTTTGTGACAGGGTAGGCCATATCCCGATAGCCGCCTTTGCCGTCCGGCTGGCTGGGCATCCCAAGAAAGAGGCCCTTGCTGCCCTGTACGATTTTCAGATTTTCCACTACAAAGCAGTCATTGAATTTCACGCTGGCAAAGCCCATTAGATTTTTCACAGGTTCGATGACCCGCACGCTTACATCCAGCTTCAACGGTGCGGCCGGGGTGGTGTTTGCAACCTTTTCCTGCATGGTTTCCTCCTTTCCGGCGGGAACAAGGTTCCCGTCCTTGTAGTCATAGCCTTCCGCCCGGAGTGCCGCCAGCGTGTCCGCCGATACGCACCCGGACAGTTTCAGATCGGTTTCCACCATAAAGCGCATGGTGTCTGCTTTAGAAAATTCTTCGGGGAGCTTTCCATAGAAAGCCGGGTGCGGCTGTCCGTCCGCACCCTGTTTGTAACGCCGAGGCATACCGCCTCCTTTCCGCTTCGGGTCAGCATGGCCCGAAGTCTCTTAATGGCAGCCGAAGATGGATTTTGCAAGACTGCCTGTTTTGAATAAGGTAAAACACAGCAGCACCGTATATCCCACGCAGCCCCAGATCGCCCCGATGGGGTCGCCGTCGGTGGCGATACTCTGGATCAGCACCGCATAGATGGCGACACAGACTAAGATCAATAGACCTTGAAAGCCCACCGCAAAGAGGGAGCGGAAATAGTTCTGCCCCATGTGTCCGGTTTCCCTGTTGGGGACTGTGGCAAACGGGATAGGCGCTAAACTTGTGAGTAAATAAATTTCAATCATACGGCCATATACGATGACGAAAATCACGATGTTTAAGGCAATCATGGTAAGCTGGATCAGGAAGGACTGGAGCCAGAGTCCGAACAGAGGGCCTAACTCCATCGCCTCAAGCTCTGTCCGCAGACTGTCCAGCACATCCGGCGTGAGCTCTGTCCCGTTCTGGATAATGCCCGCTGACTGCTGTATCACATGCTGGCTCACATCAAAGACCGCCAGCACGATATTGAAGGTATTCGTCAGGATCATCACAGCCACAAAGGTTTTGAACACCCACTTAAAAAACATCCATGTGTCAACTTCATGGAGGTTGTTGCGTTCTATGAGCATCTGTATCAGTTCATAGGTCATAACAAAAGTGAGGATGACCCCGGCGATTGGCAGAATGGCAGTTTCGGAGATCTGTCGTATCATGGAAAAGACCCCGGCGTTCCAGTCCGCCGGGGTCGTGCCTACCTGTGTGGCGATCTCGCCAACGCTCTGATTGACGTTATCGAAAAGGCCATCCAGATTTCCCATGATACCATCGACGAGCAGACCTTTCAGCCATTCAACGATTGCGTCGATGATAAAGTCCATACATCAGCTCCTTTTCTGGAAAAGGGACAACGGGTGACACTTAGCTGAACAGGCCGGACAGCAGAGGGATAAGCTGAAGGCCGATCAGAACGACACCGCCGCCCGCCATGAGCTGGTTTATACCCAATTAGGTGTAAAACTCTGCTCGATGGCGGGCGGCGGCGTACAAAAAATCTATATGGTGTTTTTAAGAGAACCGTCCCGGCGGGACAGGTCAGGCAGTGACCTGTTCCACCTCTGGGATGGGTTTGAGATTAAAATGAATTTCGATAGAAATGTGTCTTGTTTTATCTTCGTCAATGCGCTCATGCACGACGATTTCTTTGATTAAGCGGTTGAGGGTGGCTGCGTCCAGCTCTGTGATATTGGCGTATTCCTGAATGGCTTCCACCCATTGTTTTGCGTCATTGGCAAGCTGGACTTCATCGGACAGCCGCTTTCTGCCATCTGACACTTTTGTTTTAAGCTCCGTCTGCTCGGTCTGTGTCTTTTCCAGCATAGTGTTGAAATTCTGCTCACTGATACGCCCTGCAATCATATCCTCATAAAGCCGCATGACCATTTTGTTCAGAACCTCAATCCGTTCCTCGTCCCTTGTAAGGGAGCGTTCCATTGCTTCCCGCTGTTCCCGCTTCTCGGCTTCACAAGTGTTGGTCAGGCGGTCGGCAACCGCTTCCCCGTCCATCAGGGCAGCTCTGGCACATTCCCGGATTTTCCGCAGCACATGGCTGTAAAGGGTGTCATAGTCAATCCGGTGCTGGGTGCAGTGATTCTTTCCAAAGGCATTGTAGGTCTTGCAGGAATAAATCTGCTGGGGATGTTTTGCGTTTGTGTAGCGTATCGTCAGCGACTTCCCACACTCGCCGCATTTTATCAGTCCGGCAAACAGGCTGATTTCATTGGTCTGCCCCGGACGCTGGCGGGATTTCAGCTTGTTCTGCACAATGTCAAAGCTCATGCGGTCAATCAGCGGTTCATGCTGTCCCTCCACCACAATCCAGTCCTCCGGCTTCTTTTCCCCAATCGTGCCGATTTTGAAACGGTAGTCTTTTTTCTGGGAAGCAATCGCCCCGGTGTAGACGGGATTCATCAAAAGGTCTTTGATAACGGAGAAGTCCCACATATACCGTCCGTTTTCCGGGTCTTTCTTTTCCCATTTGGTTCGGGTATTGCGAAGCCCCCGTTCCCGGTTCCACCATGTGGGGCAGGGGATTTTTTCTTCCTCCAGACGTCTGCGGATATAGTTCGGACCATGACCGTTCAGGGCATAACCGAAAATCAGCCGCACAATCGGGGCGGTTTCCTCGTCAATGAGCAGATGGTTTTTGTCCTCCGGGTCTTTCCGATACCCAAACGGGGCAAGACACCCGGTAAACTGTCCTTTCTGCGCTTTCAGAAGATAAGAGGAATGGACTTTCTTGGAAATATCCTTGCTGTACATCTCGTTCAGGATATTCTTGAACGGGGCAATATCGTTGTTATCACGCAGGGTGTCGATACCGTCATTCATGGCGATATAGCGGACACCGTTTCTTGGGAAAAAGTCCTCAATCAAATGCCCGGT
>NZ_WQPP01000055.1:0-689 GCF_018785345.1 Clostridium sp. MCC345 | reverse complement strand
CTCTATCTCTTTCTCTAACTCTATCTCTGGTGGACGAATGTCGGACAAATGTCCGCCTTTTGTCCGGGGCGGTAAAAGTGCCTTGTTTTCCAGCCTTGCAGCCCGTTTCCTCTCGGCTTCGGTAGAGGACTGTCCTATCATCAGCTCAATGTCGGTCATATAGAAAGCCCCGCTGTCAAGCTGCTCCACAAGCCCCAACTGCCGGAAAATCTCTAAAGCCCTCTCAACCGTCCCTATCTGGTGGCGGGTCAGTGTCGCTATCATCTGCGCTGTGTAGGGGATATGCTCGTCAAGCTGCAATTTCCCGCCGTTTTTCAGCGATTTTAAGTACAGCTTCAAGAGGATATTGGAGTATAAAATCCCGTCTTTCATATCTTCCAGCAGCACAATGGAGTCGCTGTCAAAAAAGTTCTCTTTCAGCTTGAGGTAGTAATACTTGCGGTTATCTGCCATTGTCCCTGTCCTCCTTTTTCCGGCGTTTGGAGTAGTAGTGGGGGCAGAGTATGATAACCGCCCGGAAGCTCTGCTTGCAGCTATGGGTACAGCCCCGGCAGAGGTCGTTGTATGTGATACGGTCGCAGGTGGTATTCCCGACTTTTACTTGCCGCAGGAAAAAAGACCATTCCAGCCGCCGTTTCTTGCTCATTCTTGGCATGGGTGCGCTCCTTTCTGCCGTTTCCGCTGGTGTG
>NZ_WQPP01000054.1:0-657 GCF_018785345.1 Clostridium sp. MCC345 | reverse complement strand
GAGCTGCTTGCCGCTGTTGGGAAGCTGACCGCCGAATACGGCAGGATCGGCGGCAACTTAAACCAGATAGCCCGGACGCTGAACGAGTGGCACAGCCCCTACCCGCAGCTTGCCGGGGAGGTACGGGCGGCGGTTTCCGACCTTGCTGCCCTAAAGTTTGAAGTCTTGCAGAAAGTGGGTGACGCTGTTGGCAACATTCAAACATATCAGCTCTAAAAATGCGGACTATGGCGCAGCGGAAGCCTACCTCACATTTGAGCATGACGAGTTTACCATGAAGCCCACCCTTGATGAAAACGGGCGGCTGATACCGAGGGAGGATTACCGCATTTCTTCCCTTAACTGCGGGGGCGAGGATTTCGCTGTTGCCTGTATGCGGGCTAATCTCCGCTATGAGAAAAACCAAAAACGGGAAGATGTGAAAAGCCACCACTATATCATCAGCTTTGACCCACGGGACGGGACAGACAACGGCTTGACCACAGACCGGGCGCAGGAACTGGGGGAACAGTTCTGCAAGGCACATTTCCCCGGACACCAAGCCCTAATCTGCACCCACCCGGACGGGCATAACCACAGCGGGAATATCCATGTGCATATCGTCATCAACTCCCTGCGGATTTACGAAGTCCCGCTTCTGCCCTACATGGACAGACC
>NZ_WQPP01000053.1:0-218 GCF_018785345.1 Clostridium sp. MCC345 | reverse complement strand
AGCGGGAATATCCATGTGCATATCGTCATCAACTCCCTGCGGATTTACGAAGTCCCGCTTCTGCCCTACATGGACAGACCAGCCGACACAAGGGAGGGCTGCAAGCACCGCTGTACCAATGCCGCTATGGAATATTTCAAGAGTGAAGTCATGGAGATGTGCCACCGGGAGGGGCTTTACCAAATCGACCTCTTGAACGGCAGCAAGGAACGGATAAC
>NZ_WQPP01000006.1:0-90101 GCF_018785345.1 Clostridium sp. MCC345 | reverse complement strand
CGACCTATCCGACACAATGCGCAAGTGCCGGATAGGAACGGCAAAATTTTTTACACTTCTATTACTTCTTTATCGCACATCAGTAAAGAGCCAGGGCATGAAGCAGCTCATGGCCGGTGCTGGTGTAGCCGTGGTAGGCATGGTCCTTGTACCTCTGCTCTCCGGGCTTTTCTCTGTCTAAGCGTCTCCGTATGAAATCCTTGCCGCTTCCGCAGTTTTGCGGGGGCGGCGGAAAGGAGGTTGACACCGTATGGATTTCTTACTTGAAGCCCTGACAAATTGGCTGAAAGAAATGCTGGTGGGCGGCATTATGAGCAACCTTTCGGGGATGTTTGACAGTGTAAACCAGCAGGTCGCGGATATATCCGTACAGGTAGGCCAGGCCCCACAGGGATGGAATGGCAGTATTTTCAGCATGATTGAGAATCTGTCCAACTCCATCATGGTGCCGATTGCAGGCGTGATCCTGGCTATCGTGATGACCGTAGACCTGATCCAGATGATCGCAGACAAGAACAACCTGCATGATGTGGACACCTGGATGATTTTCAAGTGGGTGTTCAAATCAGCCGCTGCCATCCTCATTGTCACAAATACATGGAATATCGTGATGGGCGTCTTTGATATGGCGCAGAGCGTAGTGGCGCAGGCGGCAGGGGTTATCAATTCGGATGCGTCCATTGACATTTCCTCAGTTATGACCGATCTGGAACCGAGGCTGATGGAAATGGATCTGGGACCGCTGTTCGGACTGTGGTTCCAATCCCTCTTTATTGGCATTACTATGTGGGCGTTATATATCTGTATCTTTATCGTTATTTATGGCCGTATGATCGAAATCTACCTTGTGACTTCGGTGGCTCCCGTTCCAATGGCTGCAATGATGGGTAAAGAATGGGGCGGTATGGGCCAGAATTACCTCCGATCCCTGCTGGCGCTGGGCTTTCAGGCGTTTCTCATCATCGTCTGCGTGGCAATTTATGCTGTGCTGGTGCAGAACATCGCTCTGGAAGATGACATCATCATGGCGATCTGGAGCTGCGTGGGCTACACCGTGCTGCTATGTTTTACGCTGTTCAAAACCGGCAGTCTCGCAAAATCAGTCTTTCAGGCTCATTAAACTATGTCGGGAGGTACATTATGAAAGAGATAACTTTAGGAACACTTTTTGACGGGATAGGGGGTTTCCCCTATGCCGCCTTATTTTATGGAATCCGTCCTGTCTGGGCAAGTGAAGTTCTGCCGACAGCCATATCGGTCACAAAACGGCATATTCCAGAAATGGTCCATGTAGGAGATATTACAAAACTGGACGGACGCAAGCTGCCACCTGTGGACATCATCACTTTTGGTTCACCCTGTCAGGGACTATCCATCAGCGGACGCAGGTTAGGGTTAGCGGATGAGCGCAGCGGGTTGTTTTCTGAAGCAATCCGTATTATTCGAGAAATGCAGGAGGTAACACATGGACAATATCCGCAAATCGCAATATGGGAAAACGTCCCCGGAGCTTTGTCATCCGCAGGAGGATGTGACTTTGCGGCTGTGCTGCAAGCGTTCACAGAAACCCCGGTTCCAATGCCTTATTCTGGGCGATGGGCCAACGCCGGAATGGTACGAAGCCGAGGAATTGATCTCGCTTGGTGCGTGTACGACGCCCAATATTTCGGAACAGCACAGCGACGCAGGCGCGTGTTCCTTGTCGCTGATTTTAGAGGAAAATGTGCCGGACAAATACTTTTTGTCCCCAAAAGCCTGCGAGGGTATTTTGAATCGGGCGGAACGCCGCGGCAAGCACTTACCTCCTTTGCTGCAAGCAGCGCTGGAGGAACAGTCCCGCAAGACCGATATTTGAGCGATACCGAAGTGTACTGCATTGTGGGCAATATCATTGGACGCCAGCCGCATAACGGAGGAAATGGAGCTGGATACCAAAGTGACATTTCTTATACCCTGACAGGGGCAGACCGTCATGCGGTTGTTGCGCCGCTTGTCATACTCAACGACCAGGGCGGAGCTTCTATGAGCGTGGAGCGCAGTAATATTTCTCCTACTCTGCGAAGCCAAACACACGGAAATCTGCCAATCATAGCTGCTATGTCACAATCTCCTCCCGCCATGGTCAGTGCCGGTTTCCGCTATAAAGCAGGAAGTGCGGCCGGCAGTATAGGGTATCAGGAGGAATTGGCTCCAACTCTTATGGCATATCAACCTTGCGGAGCGTTGGTCGCCCAACCAGAGAGAAAATATATTGTGCGTCGGCTAACCCCTATGGAGTGTGAGCGGTTGCAGGGATTCCCGGATGGATGGACCGCATACGATTTTGAACATGGGATAATCAGTGATTCAAAGCGATATGAGATGTTAGGAAACAGCGTGGCTGTTCCCTGTGTTGCTTACATCATGCAAGGGATTTATCAGGTGTTGTCAGAAAGGAGCGTGTAATTGTGGCTTATGTACCCGTACCCAAGGACTTAACAAAAGTCAAAACAAAGGTCATGTTCAATCTGACCAAGCGGCAGCTTATCTGCTTCACGGGCGGAGCGCTTATTGGCGTACCGCTTTTCCTTTTGCTCAGAAAACCTACCGGAAACAGTGTAGCGGCTATGTGTATGATGCTGGTTATGCTGCCCTTCTTTATGCTGGCTATGTACGAAAAGCATGGACAGCCCCTGGAAAAGATCGCGGGCAACATTCTCAAAGTAGCTGTGATCCGTCCCAAGCAGCGTCCCTACCAGACCAATAACTTTTATGCCGTATTAAAGCGGCAGGAAATGCTCGATAAGGAGGTGTATGACATTGTTCACCGCAATAAAAAAATGGCTGCATCGGATGTTCGGGAAAACCGAGGAAAAAACTGTGCAGCCGGTAAAGACAAAGAAAAAGCTGTCCCGCGCCGATAAGAAGCAGATCGAAGCGGCCATTGCCCGCGCTAACCGCACGGACAAAAAAGGAAAATCTGCGCAGGACAGTATCCCTTATGAACGGATGTGGCCGGACGGAATCTGCCGCATATCGGACAGCCACTACACAAAGACCATCCAGTTTCAGGACATCAACTATCAGCTCTCCCAAAATGAAGATAAGACGGCAATCTTTGAGGGTTGGTGTGATTTCCTCAATTATTTTGACAGCTCGATTCATTTCCAGCTGTCTTTTTTGAACCTTGCGGCATCGGAGGAGACCTTTGCTAACTCCATTTCCATCCCGCCCCAGAGGGATGCCTTTGACAGTATCCGCGAGGAATACACCACAATGCTGCAAAATCAGCTGGCCAGAGGTAACAACGGTCTCATCAAGACCAAATACCTGACCTTTGGTATCGACGCAGACAGCATCAAAGCCGCCAAGCCCCGTCTGGAGCGTATTGAGACCGATATACTTAATAACTTCAAGCGTCTTGGTGTAGCTGCCAGAACGCTGGACGGTAAAGAAAGGCTTTCTCAGCTTCATGCGGTATTCCACATGGATGAACAACTCCCGTTTCAGTTTGAATGGGACTGGCTGGCTCCTTCCGGTCTGTCCACAAAGGATTTTATTGCACCAAGCTCCTTTGAGTTCCGCACCGGCAAGCAGTTCCGTATGGGTAAGAAATACGGGACTGTTTCTTTTTTGCAGATTCTCGCACCGGAACTGAATGACCGTTTGCTGGCTGATTTTCTGGATATGGAAAGCTCGCTCATTGTGAGTATGCACATTCAGTCGGTGGATCAGGTGAAAGCCATCAAAACGGTAAAGCGGAAGATTACCGACCTGGACCGCAGCAAGATCGAGGAACAGAAAAAAGCAGTCCGTGCCGGATACGACATGGACATCATTCCATCTGACCTTGCTACCTACGGCAGTGAAGCGAAAAAACTCTTGCAGGATTTGCAGAGCCGCAATGAGAGAATGTTCCTTTTGACCTTTCTGGTGTTGAACACAGCGGACAATCCCCGTCAGCTTGGCAACAACATCTTTCAGGCAGGCTCTATTGCCCAGAAGTATAACTGTCAGCTGACCAGGCTGGACTTCCAGCAGGAAGAAGGGCTGATGAGCTGTCTGCCTCTGGGTCTCAATCAGATTGAGATCCAGCGAGGATTGACCACCAGTTCCACAGCTATCTTTGTGCCCTTCACTACGCAGGAACTGTTCCAGAACGGGAAAGAAGCTCTGTACTACGGCATCAATGCTCTGTCCAACAACCTCATCATGGTGGATCGAAAGCTGCTGAAAAACCCCAACGGCTTGATTTTGGGTACGCCGGGTTCCGGTAAGTCCTTCAGCGCAAAACGAGAAATTGCCAACTGCTTTTTGCTTACCAATGATGATGTCATCATCTGTGACCCGGAAGCAGAGTACGCACCTCTGGTGGAGCGTCTGCATGGGCAGGTCATCAAGATCTCGCCTACCTCAACCAACTACATCAATCCGATGGATCTGAACCTGGACTATTCGGATGATGAAAGCCCGCTGTCGCTCAAGTCTGACTTTATCCTCAGCTTGTGTGAGCTGATCGTGGGCGGTAAGGACGGATTGCAGCCGGTGCAGAAAACCATCATCGACCGTTGTGTGCGTCTGGTCTATCAGACCTATCTCAATGACCCAAAGCCGGAGAATATGCCCATACTGGAGGACCTATATAACCTGCTCCGTTCACAGGAGGAAAAGGAAGCCCAGTATATCGCCACGGCCCTTGAAATCTATGTAACCGGCTCCCTCAATGTGTTCAACCACCAGAGCAATGTGGACATCAATAACCGCATTGTCTGCTATGACATTAAGGAGCTGGGCAAGCAACTCAAGAAAATCGGTATGTTGGTGGTCCAGGATCAGGTGTGGAACCGCGTTACCATTAACCGCGCTGCCCACAAGTCCACCCGTTATTACATCGACGAGATGCACCTGCTTTTGAAGGAGGAGCAGACCGCCGCTTATACGGTGGAAATCTGGAAGCGATTCCGCAAATGGGGCGGTATTCCGACAGGTATCACCCAGAATGTCAAAGACCTTTTGAGCAGCCGCGAGGTGGAGAACATCTTTGAAAACTCCGACTTCGTGTATATGCTCAACCAGGCAGGCGGAGACCGTCAGATTCTCGCCAAGCAGCTGGGCATTTCCACGCACCAGCTTAGCTATGTGACCCACTCCGGTGAGGGCGAGGGCCTGCTGTTCTATGGCTCCACCATCCTGCCCTTCGTTGACCACTTCCCGAAGAATACTGAGCTTTACCGCATTATGACCACCAAACCCCAGGAACTGAAAAAGGAGGATGAATAACTATGAAACAGAATATTTGCGAACTTGATACCATGATTTTTTTCCGTGAGGCATTGGAGGCTCACGAATTCATGTTGCTTCCGGTAATGGCCTCCGCTGTTGTTGAGTGTCGTACCGCTGACAAAGAACTCAAAACCTTGAATGAGGATGGCGAAATTGGTCTTGCCCGTCTCTTTTCGATTTGGGCGAATATGATGTGTGCCCCTGGTGCAGCAACCATTGTAGGGTGCAGACCTATCACAATGCTCTCTGAGATTCTGGCGCAAGTCCATGCGTATCTCACCGTGCATCCGCTATATGATCCGGAAGGTTTGGCCCTCTATGTGGAGCTGCACCACATGATGGATGCTATCCTAATGGGTGATTGGTTTGAATAAAGAGCCGCGCCTGCGCTTTACTGATGAGGAACGGGCTGACCCTGCACTGGAAAAGCCGATCCGCAAAACGGAGAAAGCTACGGCCAGAGCAGATAAGGCGCAGGCCAATATTCCAAAGAAAAAAGTCAGACAGACGGTCATTGACCCGGACACCGGGAAAAAGACCTCGAAGCTGACCTTTGAGGACAAGAAAAAACCACCTTCCAAACTTTCTCAAGGGGTTAAGGAAGCTCCCGTCCATCTGGTCGCGGGCAAGTTTCACAAAGAGATCCGGGAAACAGAACAGGACAATGTGGGTGTGGAAAGCGCCCACAAGTCCGAGGAGGCGGTGGAGACCAGCGCTTATCTGGTGCGGGAGGGCTATCGCAGCCACAAGCTGAAGCCGTACCGCAAAGCAGCCCAGGCCGAGCAGAAGCTGGAAAAGGCAAATGTAAATGCCCTGTACCAGAAGTCCCTACGGGAAAATCCTCAGTTTGCCAGCAACCCTCTCTCCCGCTGGCAGCAAAAACAGAGTATCAAAAAGCAGTATGCCGTCGCCAAGCGCACCGGTCAGACTGCCGGAAATACCGCCCAGGCTGCGTCCAAAACCGGAAAAGCCGCAAGGACGGTAAAAGAAAAGGCACAGCAGGCAGGGGCATTCGTCATGCGCCACAAGAAGGGCTTCCTGATCGCAGGGGTTTTGTTCCTCATCGTCTGTATGCTGATGAATACCATGTCCTCCTGCTCTATGATGGCACAGAGTATTGGTTCTGTAATTTCCGGCACTACCTATCCATCGGATGACCCGGAAATGCTGGCGGTGGAGGCAGATTATGCAGACAGAGAAGCTCGGTTGCAGGAGAAAATCGACAACATCGAAAGCAGCCACCCAGGGTATGACGAGTATCGCTATAACCTGGATATGATTGGCCATGACCCCCATGAGCTGGCGGCAGTTCTCTCTGCTGTCTTGCAAGGCTATACACGCCACAGCGCACAGGCAGAGTTGAGTCGTGTGTTTGATGCACAGTATCAGCTCACGCTGAGAGAAGAAATTCAGATTCGCACTTACACTGACGAAGACGGGGATGAGCATGAATATGAATATCGTATTCTCCATGTAACTTTAACAAGCCGTTCCATTGCCTCTCTTGCGCCAGAACTACTGACTCCGGAGCAGATGGAGATGTACCAGGTCTACCGACAGACTATGGGCAATAAGCCGCTGTTATTTGGTGGCGGTTCCCCCGATACAGGTGTTTCTGAAGATTTGACTGGTGTTGAATTTATCAATGGCTCCCGCCCCGGCAATCCGCAGCTGGTGGAACTGGCGAAAAGTCAGGTGGGCAATGTGGGAGGACAACCTTATTGGAGCTGGTACGGCTTTGACTCCCGTGTGGAATGGTGTGCCTGCTTTGTATCATGGTGCTATGGTCAATCCGGTCGAACGGAACCACGCTTTGCTGGTTGTCAGTCTCAGGGTGTTCCGTGGTTCCAGTCTCATGGACAGTGGGGCGCACGAGGATATGAAAACATTGCCCCCGGTGATGCCATTTTCTTCGATTGGGATCTGGATGGTTCCGCAGACCATGTGGGAATTGTTGTCGGCACCGATGGCAGCCGTGTTTATACCGTGGAGGGAAATTCCGGCGATGCCTGCAAGATCAAAAGTTATGACCTGAATTATCAGAGTATCAAGGGCTACGGCCTGATGAACTGGTAACAGAGATTTTTTAGAAGGAGTGATAGACGATGGCAAAGAACAAAATTGAACGCATTGACCAGGAGATTACAAAGGTCCGCGAGAAGATCGCAGAATATCAGGAAAAGCTCAAGGCGCTGGAGGCACAGAAAATCGAGGCAGAAAATCTGGAAATCGTCCAGATGGTGCGCGCTTTGCGTATGACCCCTGCCCAGCTGAGCGCCATGCTGTCCGGCGGCACAGTTTCCGGCAGTATGGTGGATGACAACAACGAACAGGAGGAAAACAGCTATGAGGAATAAACGATTGCTCCGAACACTTTCCGCCCTTTGCCTGACGCTGGTTCTGGCATCGGGCTTTACTGTTCCCGCTTTTGCCCAGGGCGCAGCGCCGCCCCCGGCAGAGGATACCACCAATGACAGCAATGTGGTGGTGGAAGAAACGGAAAAAGCACCTCCGCTGACCCCGGATGGCAACGCCGCTCTGGTGGATGATTTTGGTGGCAACAAGCAGCTCATTACCGTTACCACCAAGGCAGGCAACTATTTTTATATCCTGATCGACAGGGCCAACGAAGATAAAAAGACTGCTGTTCACTTTCTGAACCAGGTGGATGAAGCGGACCTGATGGCACTGATGGAAGATGGAAAACCCAAAGAGGAGCCGCCTGCTGTGTGCAGCTGTTCGACAAAATGTGAAACAGGGACAGTCAATACGGCCTGCCCGGTCTGTGCAACCGATATGAGCAAATGTACGGGCAAAGCACCGGAACCTCCGGCAGAAACACCGGAGCCGGAAAAAGAGAAGCCTGCCGGACTGAACCCGGCTGCCCTGATCCTTCTGCTGGCTCTGCTGGGCGGCGGTGGCGTATTTGCCTACTTGAAGCTCGTTAAGAATAAGCCTAAGACCAAGGGCAATGACAGCCTGGACGATTATGATTATGGCGAGGAAGATTCCGAGGAATGGGAAACCGAAGATGAGGAAGTCCTTGAGGATGGTTTTGAGGGTTCTGACCCTAATGAGGAACGCGATAGAGCAGATTGAACTATTTGAGCGTAGCGTATTTCAAATCATTGCGGGATAAGGGACAGAGGACAGGGAGAAATTCCTGCCCTCTGCTGCTCTATTCACTCTCTTACTGTAAATCCACACCCAAAATCAGCAGCACATGGTCAAAGAAAGGAGGACCTCACAATGAACACCTGGAACTGGTTATTACACTTTCTGATTATTTTTGATCTGGTCGCCTTCGGAATTTACTTTGGAGGAGACATTCTTTTCACTGCTATCAGCAAAGTTCAAAAAAAGTCAAAGAAGGACGATGACTTGGATCTTTATGATTTTGAAATTGAGACCGCACCCCAAAAGCGCTCTTTATGTGTGGACTCAATCCGAATGCTTTATTCTGGTGAGATAGATGAATTTGTGGAAAAGGAGCTGTTGCTTGATGCAGCGGAGACCATGAACGCTTTATCTGAAGCTGAAAAAACAGCCGTTAGCCTGTTACTAAAAGCTTATATCGGTTTTTTGAGCGAAGAAGCAACGGTAGATGAACAAAGTTTTCCCATGGTTAAGGAACTGTTGTCTTATACGCAGGGCAGCAAAGAAGATGGTGAAAAAGATGCCATAGATTGTCTGATGGAAGATACGGTCAGCAGAACCCACAGACATCGAGAATATTACAACAATTATCAACGCTATCAACTGATGCAGGTGGATAAAGAGCGTGTGATTATGGCCTGCAATATCATAATCAATGATTTGATTGGCAGGTTGTACCGATATGATTATCGCTTTGGCTATGACATTACACTTGCCTCAGAACACAGCATTGCAAAAAAACTGTCTGATAATTGGCAGAATGAATGGGAGGTTGAAGATTATGAAGCTGGTGATTGCTGAAAAACCATCGGTTGCACAAAGTCTGTCGGTGGTGATTGGTGCAACCGCCCGTAAGGACGGGTATCTGGAGGGCAGCGGTTGGCGTGTCAGCTGGTGCGTGGGCCATCTGGCCGGGCTTGCGGATGCAGACAGTTATGACCCCAAGTACGCCAAGTGGCGATATGATGACCTGCCTATTCTGCCGGAGCATTGGCAGATGGTGGTGGGAAAGGATAAGAAAAAGCAGTTTGATATTCTCAAAAAGCTGATGAACGCCCCGGATGTGATGGAAGTGGTAAATGCCTGTGATGCCGGACGCGAGGGTGAGCTGATCTTCCGCAGCGTCTATGAGCTGGCAGGCTGCCGAAAGCCCATGAAACGCCTCTGGATTTCTTCGATGGAGGACTCCGCCATAAGGGAGGGCTTTGCAAACCTGCGCCCCGGTGCGGACTATGACGGACTTAGGGATGCTGCCCTCTGCCGTGCCAAGGCCGACTGGCTGGTGGGGATCAATGCCACAAGGCTTTTTTCCGTGCTGTATCACCGTACCCTCAACATCGGGCGCGTGATGTCCCCAACGCTGGCACTCATTGTCCAGCGAGAAGCTGAGATCGACACTTTTAAGCCGGTTCCCTTTTATACCGTGGCGCTGGAGCTGCCCGGTCTTACCGTATCCGGGGAGCGCATGGCGGATAAAGCTGCTGCCGAACAGCTGAAAGAAGCCTGTCAGGGTGCAAATGTCACAATCAAAAAGGTGGAGCGCAAGGAAAAGTCCGAAAAGCCACCTGCCCTTTATGACCTGACTACTCTGCAAAGAGATGCCAACCGCCTGCTTGGATTTACGGCCCAGCAGACCCTGGACTATCTGCAAAGCCTGTATGAAAAGAAGCTCTGCACCTATCCCCGTACTGACAGCCGCTATCTGACCGGTGATATGGCAGACAGCCTGCCGGTGTTGGTGAATCTGGTTGCCAATGCTATGCCGTTTCGCAAAGGGATCGCCATTACCTGTGATCCGCAGACAGTCATCAACGATAAGAAAGTAACCGACCACCACGCAGTAATCCCTACCAGAAATCTCAAGGATGCAGACCTTTCTGCCCTTCCTGCGGGAGAAAAAGCGGTGCTGGAGCTGGTGGCCCTGCGTCTGCTGTGTGCCGTGGCCCAGCCCCATATCTATTCGGAAACCGTTGTGATTGCAGCGTGTGCCGGTAGGGAGTTTACCGCCAAAGGAAAAACGGTGAAGCACCCCGGATGGAAAGCACTGGAGGACGCCTACCGTGCCAAAATGAAGGATGCAGAGCCGAAAAAAGAGGGCGCAGAGAAAGCCCTGCCGGAGCTGACCGAAGGACAGACCCTTTCGGTTGTTGCTGCAATCGTCAAAGAAGGCAAAAGCAGTCCGCCCCTGCACTTTACGGAGGACACTCTGTTGTCCGCGATGGAGACTGCCGGAAAAGAGGATATGCCGGAGGATGCCGAGCGAAAGGGTCTGGGGACACCGGCCACCCGTGCCGGTATTTTGGAAAAGCTGGTATCTGCCGGTTTTCTGGAACGAAAAAAGAGCAGGAAAACGGTGCAGCTTCTCCCTTCCCACGATGCAGTTTCCCTGATCACCGTTCTGCCGGAACAGCTGCAATCGCCGCTTCTGACTGCCGAGTGGGAGTACCGACTGGGCGAGATCGAGCGCGGGCAGCTTGCCCCAGAGGAGTTTCTGGACGGGATCAGCACCATGCTGAAAGACCTGGTGGGAACTTATCAGGTCATCAGGGGAACTGAGTACCTGTTCACTCCGCCCCGTGAGGTGGTGGGCAAATGCCCTCGCTGCGGCGGTGAAGTTGCAGAACTGCAAAAAGGCTTCTTCTGTCAGAATGATTCTTGCAAATTTGCAATCTGGAAAAACAACAAATGGTGGGCTGCCAAGAAAAAACAGCCGACCAAAGCTGTGGTGTCTGCGCTGCTGAACGATGGCCGTGTCCGTGTGACGGGCCTATATTCGGAGAAAACCGGAAAGACCTACGATGCCGCTGTGGTTTTGGAGGATGATGGACAGTACGCCAACTTCAAGCTGGAATTTGACCAGCGGAAAGGAGGCAGCCGATGAAGCTCTCTTTAGTGGAACGGGAAACCATTCTCCTCTATAACCAGGCAGAACCAATGGCTGAGATCTATACTCATGATCCCCGTCTGATGGAGAAGCTGGATCTGCTGGCAAAAAAGCACCCCGACCAGATCACCCGAAAGGACGCCCATAACTTTACCGTCCCAAAGCGGTGTGTATCAGTCAGGGAGCCATATAGCGCAGAACGCCGCAAAGCCGCCAGTGAGCGTGCGAAAGCTGCCGGATACCAGCCCCCTGTGAGAAAGTCCGGCAGTTAAAGGCACATGACAGAGAATGTATTTGAAGCAGTCAAGCAGTCGGTCAGCACCAGAGATGCGGCAGCGTTTTATGGGATCGAGGTCAAACGAAATGGCATGGCCTGCTGTCCCTTTCACGATGATAAGAACCCCAGCATGAAGATAGACCAGCGGTTCCACTGCTTTGGCTGCGGTGAAGATGGAGATGTGATCGACTTTACCGCAAAGCTCTTTGACCTCTCCCCAAAAGAAGCGGCGGAGAAACTGGCACAGGACTTTGGCCTGATCTATGACAGTCAGGCCCCTCCCCGTAGGAGATATGTCCGGCAGAAAACAGAGGCACAAAAGTTTCGGGAGGACCGGCAGCGGTGTTATCGCGTACTGTCCGATTACTACTATCTGCTGAAAAAATGGGAGGCCGACAATTCTCCCCGGACACCGGAGGAAGAACCGCACCCCCGTTTTGTGGAAGCAATCCAGGAGAAAACCTATGTAGAGTACCTGTTGGACCTTTTTCTTTATGAAAGTGAAGAAGAACAAAAGGCATGGATTGCAGAACACACAGCAGAAATCACACATTTGGAAAGGAGATTGAAAATCATGGCTGAGAACAAACCCACCAACCGAGAGCGGCTAAGGGAAATCACAGATGGCATCAAGCAGGGCATCAAGGAACTGTTTGAGAGTGAAAAGTATATGCGCTATCTGTCCGTCATGTCCCGCTTCCACCGCTATTCGGTAAACAACACCATGCTCATCTATATGCAGAAGCCGGACGCTACATTGGTAGCCGGATACAATAAGTGGAAAGACCAGTTTGAGCGTCATGTTAAAAAGGGAGAGCATGGCATTACCATCATTGCTCCCACACCATATAAGAAGAAAATCGAGGAGCAGAAACTGGACCCGGATACCAAGGCTCCGATTTTGGATAAAGACGGAAAGATCGTCACAGAGGAAAAAGAAATCGAGATCCCCATGTTTCGCCCGGTCAAGGTCTTTGATGTGAGCCAGACCGACGGGAAACCTTTGCCTGAGCTTGCTTCCTCCCTTTCCGGCAATGTGCCAAATTATGAGGCATTCATGGAGGCTCTGCGCCGCAGTGCGCCGGTGCCGATCACTTTTGAAGCAATGGCCGCCGATACGGACGGCTATTTTTCTGCCGATCATCAGAAAATCGCCATTCGTCAGGGCATGAGTGAGGTGCAGACGGTTTCGGCCACAGTACACGAGATTGCCCACAGCAAGCTCCACAATCAGAAAAAGATTCAGATTGCCAATGACGAGCAATATCAGGAGATCGAGCTGTTTGATAAACCCGGTCTGTTCTCCAATGGGCGGATTGTCCGTGATAATCTGCCGGAGGGCGTTTATTGCTATGACCTGCGCGGTTCTGACTACGACCCCGGAGAGCCGGTCTGTGTAGAAGAACAAGTGGTTGTAAACCATGCAGGTTCCGTTCTGCTGACAGAGCCGCTGGAGCTGGCGGAAGATGGACGCCTGATGCTGACCGAGGAAGAAGGACTGAATTTTGTTGGCGGCTTTTCTACTCTCGCCCAGTTTTTGCAGGAACAGAAGAAAGACCGTCACACGGAAGAAGTAGAGGCTGAAAGCATCTCCTATGCAGTCTGCAAATATTTTGGCATTGAAACCGGAGAAAACAGCTTCGGCTATATTGCCAGCTGGAGTCAGGGCAAGGAACTGAAAGAGCTGAGAGCCAGTTTGGAGACCATCAATAAGACCTCCGGCACTTTGATCTCTGACATTGAGCGCCACTATAAGGAAATCTGCAAAGAGCGTGGAATTGACCCCAATGCAAAAAAAGAGCCGGAAATGGCGGTTCTTGATGCGGAGGCAAACCAGCAGGAGGCTTTGTTTCTAATTGACGATGCCACCTATCTTCATATTCAGCCCTGTGACAGCGGCTGGGACTACACCCTTTACGATGCCGCGTCCATGAAAGAGCTGGATGGCGGTCAGCTGGATATGCCGGAGCTTTCCCGCATGAAGGCAGTTCTCCAGATTTGTGATGACAACGATCTGGACAGCACTTCACTTAGACACGCTCCCCTGTCTATGATCGAGACCTTGCAGGAAGCTGCCTATCAGCAGATGCAGGCAGAGGTCGGTCAGATGGTCGCTTCTTCCCAGCTGCCGGAGGCACAGGAGCAGGCGCTGGATGAATACCCAACGCCCGATGAGCAGGTCTCCACACCGGATATGCAGAAATACGGTTACTCTTATGACGGGATGCTCCCTGTTACAAGAGAACGGGCGCTGGAACTGGATGCTGCCGGTTTGACCGTCTATGTGCTGCATGAGGACAATACGGAGAGCATGGTGTTTGACCCGCAGGAAATCATGGAGCATGGCGGTCTTTTCGGTGTGGACCGCGAGGAATGGGAGAAAAGCCCTCAGTTCCACGAAAAGGTCATGGAGCGTCAGGAACATCAGCAGGAACGAGAACAGGCATTTCTCTCCCAGAACAGAAACTGCTTTGCCATCTACCAGGTGAGCCGTAACGATCCGCAAAATGTGCGCTTTATGAATCTGGACTGGTTAGAGTCCCATGATGTTTCCGTAGACCGCAGCAATTATGACCTCATTTACACCGCTCCGCTGAGTGAGTCTGGCACTGTGCCGGAGCAGCTGGAAAAACTCTATCAGCAATTCAATCTGGAAAAACCCGTAGACTTTCACAGTCCCTCCATGAGCGTCAGCGACATCGTTGCGATCAAACAGGACGGTAAGGTATCCTGTCATTACTGCGACAGCGTTGGTTTTACCCAGATCCCCGGATTCCTGCCGGAAAATCCGCTGAAAAATGCGGAAATGGCCCTGGAGGACGATTATGGCATGATCGACGGTATCATCAACAATGGCGCAAAAGAGCCTACGGTGGCAGAGCTGGAACAGCAGGCCCGAAGCGGTCAGCCCATTTCCCTGATGGAGTTGGCAGCCGCCACCCATCGGGAGGAACGGGAAAAGAAAAAGTCCGTCATGGAGCAGCTGAAAGGCCAGCCCAAGACAGAACACAAAAAGACAGCACCAAAAAAGAGTGCGGAAAGGGAGATTTGATATGGGAAACTTTACTTTTGAGGAAATGAACCTGATGTGCATTTACAATACCGGCAGCCGCACCGGATTGATCGACAGCCTGCGTGAGATGCGCGGCGAGCTTTCGCCGGAGGAAACGGAACTGAGGGAGCTAACCGACAGCGCCCTTACGAAGCTCTGTGCGATGACCGATGAGGACTTTGCCCAGCTGGAGCTGTACCCGGATTTTGACCAGTAAACAGCATAACCGCAGGGATGGGGTGGCAATTTGCCACCCCACCTCTTTACCCCAAAACTGAAAGGAGGACAGAACACCATGCTAACCAAAGCTGAACTATATGCACAGATGGCGGACAAGGTGGCAACACAGCTCACGGGGAGCTGGCAGGAATGGGCAGGGTTTCTCACCACTGCTTCCCGTCTTTACAAGTACCCGTTCCATGAGCAGCTGATGATCTACGCCCAGCGACCGGACGCCACCGCCTGTGCAGAGTACGATTTGTGGAATGAAAAGATGGGCCGGTATGTAAGACGCGGCTCCAAGGGGATCGCTCTGGTGGACGATTCCGGAGACAGACCACGCCTGCGCTATGTCTTTGATATTTCCGACACCGGAACCCGTGAACATTCCCGCACTCCCTGGCTGTGGCAGCTGGAGGAGCGCCATCTGGATTCCGTGCAGGCCATGCTGGAGCGCACCTATGATGTTTCCGGTGATGACCTTGCCGGACAGCTCACGGAGGTAGCCGGAAAACTGGCCGAGGAATACTGGACGGAGCATCAGCAGGACTTCTTCTATATCGTTGACGGTTCCTTTTTGGAGGAATATGATGAGTATAACATCGGAGTGCAGTTCAAGGCAGCCGCCACCGTCAGCATCACTTACGCTTTGATGTCCCGCTGTGGACTGGAGCCGGAACGCTACTTCGACCACGAAGATTTCATGGCGATCTTTGATTTCAACACCCCGTCCACCATCGGGGCGCTGGGAACAGCGGTCAGTCAGATCAACCAGCAGGTGCTGCGGCAGATCGGCGTCACCGTCCGAAATGCAGAGCGCGAAGCCAACCAAGAAAGGAGCAAACAAGATGAACAATCCCATGACCTACATCCAGAACGGAGACTATCTGATTCCCGACCTGAAGCTGAGCCAGCAGCCGGAGAAACCTCTGGGCAAATACGGCAGGATGAGGAAAACCTACCTGAAGGAACACCGTCCCATCCTCTACAACCAGATGTTGCTGAGCGAGAAGCTGTACCAGCACCTTCTGGAGATCGACGAGACCGCCCAGAACAGACTGGAGCAGATGATGCCCCAGCTGGCGAAGGAAGCGGGAGCCACCGAGGAACTGAAAGCCAGCGATCCCATGAAGTGGGTGGGGCTGATGAACACCTGCAAAGCTCAGGCAGAGGAAATTCTGATGGCGGAGCTTATCAACAGCTGACCCTAAACCTGTTCCTCTCCGAAGCGGAACAGATCCAATCCATAGATGAAGCAGAGTATGTAGCGCATACATCCTCTGCTTTTTCTTTTGCCCAAAATGATATTGACCATGTGCTGCGTTTGGGCGGCAATACAGACCGCCAGAGGGAGCGTGTGGTTGCAGCCTTTGAAAAGCAGAAAACCACCGCTGAGATTGCCGAGATACTGAAAACGCTGTACCACGGCGGCAACGGTCTTGGCAGTGTGAGCGCATGGTATGCCGAGGATGGTATCCATCTTTCCCACGGGAAGTCTGTCCGTTATGACAGGTCTGCCCAGGTCATTTCCTGGGAGAGCGCCGCAGAGCGTATCGGGGAGCTTTTGGAAAGTGGTCAGTTTGCCTCCAATGTGGAGCTTGCAGAAGCGGCAGGCTATGAACGCTCCCTCCTTGCAGAAAAGCTCTGGTATCTGTATCACGATCTCAGTGAGGACGCCAGAAAAGCCGGATATTTGTCCTGCCTGTCAGAGATTAAAGGCAATGGGTTCCCGGAGGAGACCCGCCGCCTGAATGAGCAGCTGAGTGACCCTGCTTTCCGCCAGACCCTCAAGGAAGAATACGCTGCCTTCTGGACTGCCTATCAGCAGGACCGTGACCTGTTGCGTTTTCACTATCATAGACCGAGGGAGATCTGGGAGAACCTGAAGGACCTTGACCTGCCCCGCAGGACCTTTTCTTCAGAGCTTTCCCAAGTGCCAACCGTCCAGCACTTTATTACCGAGGATGAGATTGACGCCGCCATGACCGGCGGCAGCAGTTTTGCCGGAGGAAAAGGCCGTATCTATACTTTCTTCATGGAAAACCATACGGATAAGGAGAAAGTGAGATTCCTCAAAGATGAGTATGGCATGGGCGGACGCTCTCATGCCCTGTCCGGCGCAACACACAGCGGCGAAGATCACGACGGGAAAGGACTGCACTATAAAAAGCAGGACTGCCCGGATGTTCACTTGAACTGGGAAAAGGTTGCCAAACGCATTACCTCTCTTGTCCAGAAAGGCCGCTATCTTACCGAACAGGAACAGGCGCAGTATGACAAAATCCAGGCTGAAAAGGAACTGGCAGAAGAAGATGCCATCCAAGCCCAGCAGCCGGAGGTGGAGGAAGAAACGCCAAAGCCTACCCTTCGGGAGCAGTTTGAGCAGTATAAGCCTGTGGTGACTGCCGCCATTTCCGAGGATGCCGCATACCGCAATGCTTGCGGTCATTCTGACCATGAAAATGCTGTCATCGAGGGCAATGCCGCTGTGCGCCGTGCGGTCCTTGGTTCTAAGGATATGGAGCTGATCCGCCTCTATTCGGATGTGCCGGAGTTCCGCCAGCGTCTGCACCGGGAAGTGATCGACGAAACCTATCCAAAGCTCCATGAGCTTCTGCGCCCTCTTTCTCAGGAAGATATTGATACTGCCCTTTGTGCATGGAACGGCAATATTGAGAGTAAACACGCTGTCGTCCGCTATATGAAAGATCATGCAAGAGAGAAAGATACCGCTGCATGGCTGGCTCAGGAATACGGCGGCAGCAACAGCCTGTTCGTTGTCCGTGCCGGAAGCCCGGAGGAAACGCAGCTGCCCTGGCCGAAGGTACAGCGCCGAATCGCCCAGCTCATTCAGGAGGACCGGTTCTATACCGAAGAAGAACAGGACCGTTTTGACAATATCGACCCCATCGCCATCCGGGAAGCCCTGGAGGAAAGGGGCATCGTCAACGGCCAGGTGGCAGACTCGGAAAAACTGGACAATGACCCATTTATCCAACAGGTGATGTCAGATGCAGAGCAGATCGCAGCTGCCGAGGCAGAGCAGACTTCCGAGATTTCCATTTCCGATGAGGAATATGATGCCGTTCGCAGTCCAATTCCGCAAAGGACTTCCTATGACCCTGCCGCCCCGGTTTATGCTGTGGGCGATACCGTGTATATCGAGGATGACGCCTATCAGATCACCGAGCTGCGGGAGGACACCGTACAGCTTCTGCCCACCGGCATGGTATATCCCATCTATCGGGCAGAGCGCAAAGAACAGTTCGAGCAGTTGCTTCGGGCAGACCGCCGCAATGCTTACTATACCGAGCTTCTTCCCATTGACCCGGACAAGGCAGATCAGGACTTGCGGGATGTATTGTCCCATGGACTGATGGATGAAGCAGATAAAAAACAGGTTTCCACGCTGCTGCAATCCGGCAGGAGCAACAGTGAGATTGCCTACTGGCTGAGCAGAGCCTACCCTCATGAGATTGAGACCCTGAATCTGGAGACCGGCGATATTGCCGATTACCGTACCACGGCACAGGGCATAGAACTGGAAGTCATGGATGCAGAGGAAAAGCGTCTGGCTATGCTGTATTTCCGCTGGGATGAGGTTGCGCCTTTGCTGCGCGGGATGTATGCCCGTCAGCAGGACGGTTTTGGACAGGAACAGCCCCAACCGGCTACCGAATCCCCGACCTTCCATTCCGAGACCATGGCCGTCTATCCGGGCGATAAGAACAATCTGCCTTATGATGTGGTGGTGGAACGGCTGCATATCGAGGAGCCGGAGCCACCAGCCCCTGTGACTGAGTCGGAGAAACCCTTTGAGGAAGTGCTGGACGAACACCCGGTTTCCATTCAGGTCAATGGCCAGTGGCAGACCTTCCCCAATGCCAAAGCTGCCGAGGAAGCCTCCTATGAGGAATACAAGGCCAACCTGCGCCGTAATGCACAGAACTTCCGCATTACCGATGAGCATTTGGGCGAAGGCGGTCCGAAAGCCAAGTTCCAGGCAAATATCAATGCCATTCGTTTGCTGAAAGAGTTGGAAGCTGCCGGACAGCAGGCAAGCCCGGAACAACAGGAAGTCCTATCCCGCTATGTGGGCTGGGGCGGTCTTTCTGATGCCTTTGACCCGGAGAAACCGGCATGGGCTTCCGAGTATGCCCAGCTGAAAGAGCTGCTGACCCCGGAGGAATATGCCGCCGCCAGAAGCTCCACCCTCAACGCCCATTACACCAGCCCTACGGTCATTCAGGCCATCTATGAAGCGGTGGGCCGTATGGGATTTGAGACCGGAAATATTCTGGAGCCATCTATGGGTGTGGGCAATTTCTTCGGTATGCTGCCGGAGGAAATGCGAAACAGTCGTCTGTACGGTGTGGAGCTGGACCCGGTTTCCGGGCGCATCGCAAAGCAGCTCTATCCCAAGGCGGACATCACAGTAGGCGGCTTTGAGACCACCGACAGGCGTGACTTCTTTGACCTTGCCATCGGCAATGTGCCGTTCGGTCAGTATCAGGTCAATGACAAAGCCTACAACAAGCTGAATTTCAGTATTCATAACTATTTTTTTGCCAAAGCACTCGACCAGGTGCGTCCCGGCGGTGTGGTAGCTTTTGTGACCTCTCGATATACCATGGACGCCAAGGATTCCACCGTGCGCCGCTATCTTGCCCAGCGTGCTGAGCTGCTGGGAGCTATCCGTCTGCCTAATGACGCGTTCAAAAAGAATGCCGGTGCCGAGGTGGTATCGGACATCATCTTCCTCCAAAAACGGGACCGCCCGTTGGACATCGTGCCGGAATGGACCCAGACCGGACAGACGGAGGACGGGTTTGCCATCAACCGGTATTTTATCGACCACCCGGAAATGGTGCTGGGCAGACAGGAGCCGGTAAGCACTGCACATGGTATGGACTACACCGTGAACCCCATCGAGGGACTGAAGCTTTCCGACCAGCTGCATGATGCTGTGAAGTACATTCATGGCACTTATCAGGAGGCAGAGCTGCCGGAGCTGGGCGAAGGCGAAGCCATTGGCACCTCCATTCCTGCCGATCCTAATGTGAAGAACTATTCTTATGCCATTGTAGACGGGCAGGTGTACTACCGGGAAAACAGCCGCATGGTGCGCCCGGATCTCAACACCACCGCAGAAGCCCGCGTAAAAGGTCTTGTGGGACTGCGTGATTGTGTGCAGGAACTGATCGACCTTCAGATGGATGCAGCGGTTCCGGACAGCACCATTACCCAAAAGCAGGCGGAACTGAACAGCCTCTATGACAGCTTTTCTGAAAAATACGGCCTTATCAATGACCGTGCAAACCGACTGGCCTATGCAGATGATTCTTCCTATTACCTGCTCTGTGCGCTGGAAGTCATCGACGAGGACGGGAAACTGGAACGTAAGGCAGATATGTTCACCAAGCGGACCATCAAGCCCCATCAGGCGGTGGCTGTGGTGGATACGGCAAGTGAAGCACTGGCGGTGTCCATCTCGGAAAAAGCCTGTGTGGATATGGACTATATGAGCCAGCTTACCGGAAAAACAAAAGAAGAACTGGCCGGAGAGCTGCAAGGCGTGATCTTCCGTGTACCGGGACAGTTGGAGCAGGACGAAACGCCCCATTATGTGACTGCTGATGAATACCTCTCTGGCAATGTACGCCGCAAACTGCGTCAGGCGCAGCGGGCGGCACAGCAGGACCCGGTTTATGCAGTCAATGTGGAAGCTCTTACCGCCGCCCAGCCCAAAGACCTGGATGCGTCGGAGATTGAGGTGCGTCTGGGCGCTACCTGGATCGACAAAGAGTACATCCAGCAGTTTATGTACGAGACCTTCAACACCCCGTTTTATCTCCAGCGCAGTATCGAGGTCAACTATTCGTCCTTTACCGCTGAATGGCAGATCAAGGGGAAATCTTCTGTATCCTACAACGATGTGGCAGCTTATACCACCTATGGGACCAGTCGTGCCAATGCCTACAAGATTTTAGAGGACAGCCTGAACCTGCGGGATGTCCGCATCTATGACACCATAGAGGACGCAGACGGAAAAGAGCGCCGCGTACTGAACGCCAAGGAGACCACCCTGGCGGCTCAAAAACAGCAGGCGATCCGGGAAGCCTTTAGGGACTGGATCTGGAGAGACCCGGAGCGCCGCCAGACTTTGGTGCGCCAGTACAACGAAGAAATGAACTCTACCCGTCCCCGCGAATATGATGGCAGCCATATCACTTTTGGGGGCATGAACCCGGCCATTACCCTGCGGGAACACCAGAAAAGCGCCATTGCCCATGTGCTGTATGGAGGAAATACCCTGTTGGCACATGAAGTAGGCGCAGGCAAAACTTTTGAAATGGTAGCTGCTTCGATGGAAGCCAAACGCCTGGGACTGTGCCAGAAATCTCTATTTGTGGTTCCAAATCACCTGACCGAGCAGTGGGCGTCGGAGTTTCTGCGTCTCTATCCTTCCGCCAATATCTTAGTCACCACCAAAAAGGACTTTGAGACCCATAACCGAAAGAAGTTCTGCGCTCGTATTGCGACGGGTGATTATGATGCCATCATCATGGGACATAGCCAGTTTGAGCGTATCCCCATCAGCCGGGAGCGTCAGGAACGGCTTCTCTATGAACAGATCGACGAGATCACTGAGGGGATTGCAGAGGTACAGGCCAGTGGCGGCGAGCGTTTTACCGTCAAGCAGCTGGAGCGTACCAGAAAGTCTCTGGAAGCCAGACTGGAAAAGCTGCAAGCCGAGGGACGAAAAGACGATGTGGTGACTTTTGAGCAGCTGGGTGTGGACCGTTTGTTTGTGGACGAGGCCCACAACTATAAAAACCTGTTTCTATACACAAAAATGCGGAATGTGGCTGGCCTTTCCACATCGGACGCGCAGAAATCCTCCGATATGTTTGCCAAGTGCCGCTATATGGATGAGATCACCGGAAACCGTGGCGTGATTTTTGCCACTGGCACCCCGGTCAGCAACTCCATGACCGAGCTTTACACCATGCAGCGTTACCTTCAGTATGAACGCCTGCAAGAACTGAACATGACTCACTTCGACTGCTGGGCTTCCCGATTTGGGGAGACCGTCACAGCATTGGAGCTGGCACCGGAAGGCACCGGCTACCGGGCAAGAACGAGATTCAGCAAGTTCTTTAATCTGCCGGAGCTGATGAACCTGTTCAAAGAAGTGGCGGACATCAAGACCGCCGACCAACTGAACCTGCCCACCCCGGAGGTGGAATACCACAACATCGTGGCGCAGCCTACCGAACATCAGCAGGAAATGGTCAAGGCCCTTTCGGAACGGGCATCGCTGGTACACAGTGGAACCGTTGACCCATCCCAGGACAATATGCTCAAGATTACCTCGGATGGCCGCAAGCTGGGGCTGGACCAGAGGATCGTCAACCAGATGCTGCCGGATGAACCTGGCACAAAGGTCAATCAGTGCGTGGACAACATCATGCAGATCTGGCGGGACGGCAAAGCTGACAAGCTGACCCAGCTGGTGTTCTGCGACATTTCTACACCGCAGGCAAAAGCTCCTGCAAGCAAGGCGGCGAAAACGTTGGATAATCCACTGCTTCACGCATTGGAAGGCGCTGTGCCTCTGCCGGAGCAGGAACCGGTCTTTACGGTATATGATGATATTCGTCAGAAACTCATTGCCCAGGGGATGCCTGCCGACCAGATCGCTTTTATCCATGAAGCCAATACCGAAGTGCGAAAAAAGGAGCTGTTCTCCAAAGTCCGTACCGGTCAGGCGCGTGTGCTTATGGGCAGCACCGCCAAGATGGGCGCAGGCACCAATGTGCAGGACCGTCTGGTGGCACTTCATGACCTGGACTGTCCGTGGAGACCGGGAGACCTTGCCCAGCGCAAGGGCCGTATCGAGCGCCAGGGCAACCAGAATCCCCTTGTCCATGTGTATCGCTATGTGACCGAGGGAACTTTCGACGCCTATCTGTGGCAGACGGTGGAGAATAAGCAGAAATTCATCAGCCAGATCATGACCTCTAAATCGCCGGTGCGCTCCTGCGATGATGTGGATGAAACCGCCCTCAGTTTTGCCGAGATCAAGGCTCTGTGCGCCGGAGATCCCCGTATCAAAGAGCGTATGGATTTGGATGTGGAGGTATCACGCCTGAAGCTGATGAAAGCCGACCACCAGAGCAAGCAGTATCGTCTGGAGGACCAGCTGCTCAAATACTTCCCGGAGGAGATTGAAAAGCACAAAGGTTTTATCAAGGGCTTTGAATCTGACCTGGAGGTTTTGGCAGCTCACCCGCACCCGGAGGACGGCTTTGCCGGTATGGAGATCCGGGGAGACCTGCTGACCGATAAGGAGAACGCCGGTGCAGCCCTTTTGGATGCCTGCAAGGAGGTCAAAACCTCCGATCCGGTGCAGATCGGAAGCTACCGGGGCTATGCCATGTCCGTGGAATTTTCCGCTTGGAAACAGGAATATACGCTCCTGCTGAAAGGACAGATGACCCACAGGGCAACCCTTGGTACAGACCCTCGCGGAAATCTTACCCGTATCGACAATGCCCTCGCCCAGATGCCGCAGCGTCTGGAGGCGGCAAAGGCCCAGCTGGATAACCTCTATCAGCAGCAGGCTGCCGCAAAGGAGGAAGTTGGAAAGCCATTCCTTTATGAAGAAGAACTGAGAAGCAAAAACGCCCGTCTGGTGGAGCTGGATACCCTGCTCAACATCGACGGAAAGGGGCCGGCACACGCTGAGGCTGTTGTTGCCAAAAGCGCACGGCCTTCGGTATTGGACCATCTGAAACGCCCGGTGCCGCCCCGCAGTACAGACAAGAAGCCAAAACAGCATGAGGAGGTGCGATAACATGAATACCAACGATCTGAATACGGCTCTTTATGAAAAGATGGCCGATGAGCAGGACAAATACAGGGCCTGGCTGAAAAGACAGCCCCCGGAAGAAATCCTGCACCACACCTATGAGTACACGGTTCGTGAGGACATTGTGATGGCGATGGAGGAACTGGAGCTGACTGATGCCCAGGCTCAGGCACTTTTGGAATCTCCCTCTCCGCTGGCGGATGTGTACCGCTATTTTGAAAAGTTGGAGACCGGTTATATGGATGTGATCCGGGACAGCATTGAGAACCGTGCCGATGATGTGTGCAGAGCCAAAGAGGAACTGCGAACAACACCGGTCTATCCCCATTCTGCCGCCTATGCGAGAGAACATGGGGAGTTGGAGCAGTACCGGGCTTCCAACAATGCAAATCTCCAATGCAAGGAGTCCATTGAAGCGGCGGTGCGGGAACACTTCGACGGAATGTATCTCAGTCACGATGCGGCAAAGGGTGTGATCGAGATCTATGGCATGGAGCGTGTGGCTATGGTTCTGGCTAACACCGTCCAGCTTCAGGACTGGGATGGGCGCTACTCCCGACGCAACAAAGAATGGGCTAAGACCATTCCCAACGATAATCCCGAAACTGTCCGTTGTGGTTATGCCTTAAACAGCCACCCTGCTGTGCTGGATGGCTTTATTGATCTGGTGCGTGTAGAACAGCAGCGCAGCCGTACTCAGGGAGAAAAACTGCAACCGTCCCGCCCCTCAGTACGGGATAAGCTCAAACAGGAGCTGCCTGCCCATAAGCCTGCCGCCCCGAAGAAACGGGAGCCGGAGCGATAACTATGGCAAAGCGTAAGCGGGATATGCAATTAAACTTTAGAGTTTCAGCGGAGGAGCTTGCTGTGATTGAGCAAAAAATGTCTCAGTTTGGAACCTCCAACCGTGAAGCCTATCTAAGAAAAATGGCGCTGGATGGGTATGTAGTCAAGCTGGAGCTGCCGGAGTTGAAGGAGCTTGTTTCCCTGATGCGCCGAAGCAGCAACAACTTAAACCAGCTGACCCGTAAAGTGCATGAGACTGGACGGATTTATGATGCTGACTTGGAGGATATATCCCAGCGGCAGGAACAGTTATGGGAGGGCGTAGAGGAAATTCTTACCCAGCTTTCCAAACTTTTATAACAGGGATAGATACTCCATTTGCGGAGGGAGGAACGGCATTACTTCGCTGCTCCTCTCTCCGCTTTTTCTTTTTATCGGTATCCTTGTCTTTTGCCTGCCCATGCCGGATAATATGATTAGAAAAGATACCAAGAACGCTGCAAGGAGGAAATAACATGAAGATTTTGAAAGGGCTTTTGATGATTATAACTGCACCGGTCATTTTGGTGCTGACGCTTTTTGTCTGGCTCTGCACGGGGCTGATCTACATATCCGGTCTGGTGCTTGGTCTGCTCAGCACTGTAATTGCTCTGCTTGGCGTGGCTGTGCTTATTACCTATTCCCCGCAGAATGGTGTGATTTTGCTGGTTATGGCATTTTTGATTAGCCCGATGGGGCTGCCGCTGGCTGCAATCTGGCTACTGGGCAAGGTGCAGAGTTTGAAATTTGCCATTCAGGATTGGGTTTATGGATAAAAAATACGCAAAACCATAAAAATGCCAGACACCGTCTGTTAAATTTGGGAAAAGGAATTTTATATCCACGACTTTACTTTTGAACTAATATTGAATATAATATTAGTACGAAAGGAAGTGACATGATGGGACAATTTGAACAGCTGGATCAGATGCTAACAGCACAAGAAGGAATGCTGCGAACATCGCAGGTCGTATCTTCTGGAATTTCAAAGCCGGTATTTTATGATTATGTGCGTTCACGAGATTTGGATAGAGTCGCACATGGGATTTATCTGTCCAAAGATTCCTGGGTGGATGCCATGTATCTGCTTCATTTGCGATTTGAACAAGCAGTATTTTCACATGAAACAGCTTTATTTTTTCACGATCTGACAGACCGTGAACCAATAGAATATACAGTTACGGTCAAAACTGGATGCAATCCAAGCAAAATGAAAGCAGAAGGCATTCAAGTTTTTACGATTAAAGCAGACTTACATGATGTAGGACTTACAACAGCGAAAACTCCGTTCGGGCATACTGTGCCGGTTTATGATATGGAGCGAACGATCTGTGATTTGCTCAGAAGCCGTAGCAGAATTGAAATTCAGACCTTTCAGGGAGCACTGAAAGCGTATGCCCGTAGAAAAGATAAGAACCTGCGAGCTTTAATGCAATATGCTGGGATGTTCAAGGTGGAAAAAATTTTACGACAGTATTTGGAGGTACTTTTATGATAAAAACAGCAAGGCAGCTTAAAGATTTAATACGAAACCTTTCCAGAGAAAAATCCGCAGATGCTCAGATTTTAATGAGGAACTACATGATGGAGCGTTTTTTGGAGCGTATTTCTCTTTCTGAGTATCGTGATAAGTTTATCTTGAAGGGTGGTATGTTGGTAGCGGCTATGGTTGGATTGGATGCCCGCTCTACGATGGATTTGGATGCAACCATAAAAGGAGCTAATGTTAATGTGGAGGATATTGAGAATCTAATTTCATCAATCGTAACTGTTCCGATTGATGATGGTGTTAAATTTCAGCTGAAAAGTATTTCGGAGATTATGGATGAAGCAGAGTATCCGGGGATTCGTGTCAGCATGAGTACAACATTCGATGGTGTAGTGACCCCTTTGAAAATTGATATTTCTACGGGAGATGCAATCACTCCAAGAGAGGTTCGGTATTCATTCAAACTTATGCTGGAAGATCGCTCCATTGATATTTGGGCTTATAATTTAGAAACTGTGCTGGCAGAAAAACTGGAAACCATTATTACCAGAACCACAACCAATACCCGCATGAGAGATTTCTACGATATTTACATTTTAGAACAGCTGCATGGAACCACGCTGAACCCGAAAATTTTACATGATGCGCTTCTGGCAACTGCTCATAAACGGGGATCGGAGAAGTATCTTAACCAGGCTGAAGAAGTTTTTGACGAAGTGGAAAATGATTCGGTTATGCAAAAACTTTGGGAGGCATACCGTAAAAAGTTTTCTTATGCTTCTGATTTGGAATGGGATGTGATTATGAAAGCAATTCGCAGGTTATATGTTCTTTGCGAGAAGGGCATCAGCTTATGAAAAAGCATGGACACTATTGTAAAATTTGTGGCGAATACAAAGCCAACGAAAAATTTTCAGGCAAAGGTCATGCATCCCACATTTGTAAATCCTGTGCTTCGCTACCAGCAGAAAAGCAGGCTGAACTGATGACACTGAATCGTCTTTTGAATCTTCCATGGAGGCTATCGAAAGAGCAGTTGTCCTGGCTGAAAAATCGACTAAAGGATAGGCGGCCTGATGTCCGTGCATTGGCGCAAGAGCAATATGAAATGAGATTTCCACCAAGACACTTAGAAGATGATGAGTTCAATTTTTTCGATGAAGAAAGTTTTATAGAATAGTGAAAGCGGTCTGCTATGGCAGGCCGTTTTCTTTTCGGGAAGGAGGTCTGACCTATGGCAACCACGAGAATCATGCCGCTTCATGTCGGCAAGGGCCGCACAGAAAGTCGGGCGATCAGTGACATCATCGACTATGTGGCCAACCCAAAGAAAACAGATGACGGCAGACTCATTACCGGCTATGCGTGTGACAGCCGGACTGTGGATGCGGAGTTCCTTCTGGCAAAGCGGCAGTACATTGCCGCTACCGGACGAGTGCGCGGCGCGGATGATGTGATCGCCTATCATGTGCGCCAGTCCTTCCGCCCCGGTGAGATCACTCCGGAAGAAGCGAACTGGCTGGGTGTGGAATTTGCCAAGCGTTTTACCAAGGGCAATCATGCCTTTGTGGTCTGCACTCATATAGACAAATCGCACATTCATAATCACATTATCTGGTCATCGGTCAGCTTAGAATATGACCGGAAATTCCGAAACTTTTGGGGCAGCACCAAGGCGGTCCGTCAGTTGAGCGACACCATCTGCATCGAAAACGGACTGTCTATTGTAGAGAACCCGAAACCTCACGGAAAGAGCTATAACAAATGGCTGGGCGATCAGGCAAAGCCCTCTCACCGAGAGCTGCTTCGTGTGGCGATTGACAATGCATTATCACAAAGTCCTGCTGACTTTGAAGAACTGCTGAGGCTGCTGCAAGAGTCCGGCTGTGAGGTATCAAAGCGCGGAAAATCATATCGCCTGAAGCTCCCCGGTTGGGAGAAAGCCGCCCGAATGGACAGCCTGGGCGAAGGATATGGATTGGAAGATTTGCAGGCGGTTCTCTCCGGGAAGAAAGCGCATACCCCACGAAAGAAAGTGGTCGCACAGGCAGAGCCGCCGAAGGTCAATCTGCTGGTGGACATTCAAGCAAAATTGCAGGCTGGAAAAGGTGCTGGCTATGCTCGATGGGCCAAGGTGTTCAACCTCAAGCAGATGGCGCAGACCATGAATTACTTGTCAGAGAATAACCTGCTGGAGTATGCGGTTTTGGAAGAAAAGGCTGCGGCTGCCACGGCACATCACAATGAGCTTTCGGCGCAGATCAAAGCGGCTGAAAAGCGCATGGCAGAGATTGCTGTTCTGCGTACTCACATTGTAAATTATGCCAAGACCCGTGAGGTCTATGTGGCATACCGCAAGGCAGGCTACTCTAAGAAATTCCGGGAGGAACATGAGGAAGAAATTCTGCTCCACCAGGCTGCTAAGAATGCCTTTGATGAGATGGGCGTCAAGAAGCTGCCCAAGGTCAAAGAGTTACAGACGGAGTACGCGAAATTGCTGGAAGAAAAGAAAAAGACCTATGCCGAGTACCGGCGTTCCCGTGAGGAAATGCGGGAGCTTTTAACGGCAAAGGCCAATGTGGATCGAGTGCTGAAAATGGAGGTAGAACAGGATGTTGAAAAAGAAAAAGACCACGGCCAGCGATAAGCTGGTCCTGGTCAAAAGCGTTCGTAGAACGCGCAGCCACAGAATGAAATTCTGTGTTCAAAGGGGCTTGGGGGCACTGCCCTCAACAAGCAGTTTGTGGCGAAATGGATAGCCACAAGCATTGCTTGCCACAATATGCTGCGCATAAAATGAAAAACTAACGACGGGACGCTTACTGCCTCCTATCGTTAGTTTTCTGTGTTTAAGCGACTTATAAAACCAATCAGCATAATCAAATCGTCATCTGACATCTTTCTCATTCCGTCCAAAGCCTTCTTGATAAGCTGAGGGTTATTTTCCTGTGCATCAAAAAATTGAAGCGGTGTGATTTCAAAATACTCACAGATGTTGAGGAACTGCTTCATAGACGGCATAGAACGCCCAGAGGAAATCGCCTGAATATAGCTTCTGTTCTGCCCTAACTCCATGCTCATCTGATATTCTGAAACACCTTTTTTCAATCGCAATTCTGTGATCCGATTGCGGATAAATTCTTCGTCCATACGCTCACCTCTCTGCTCTTTTAGCATAGCAGAAAGCAATTCTTGATACTTCGTATGTATTGTGTTATAATTTTATAATACAACCTTTATACGCATTATTATTTGCGTTATTTTTGCTTTATATGCGTAATCAAGGCAGTTATCAAGGGTGATTTATATGAATCAGTATGCCTGCGCCATTACCGGCCACCGACCAACAAGATTTTGCTTTGGATATAATGAGGAAGATCCCCTATGCCAAAAATTAAAAGAATGTCTCCTGGAGCAGTTTCGGATACTTCATGACGAGAAATTTGTCCGTACTTTTTTTGTCGGCGGTGCTCTTGGTGTGGATATGTGGGCTGGAGAACAGCTGCTGACATTGAGGGCACAAACGGGATACGAAGATATTAAAATTGTCGTTGTAGTTCCCTTCATCGGTTATGACTCTAAATGGCCGGATCAGAGTAGACATAGATTGAAAAAGCTGATCCAAAACGCAAACGATTCCATTGTTATTTCACATTCTGCGGATGTTTCCAGTTATAAAAAAAGGAATTACTATATGGTCGATCATGCAGAGTACCTTATCGGTGTGTTTGATAATCAGAAAAAGCTGCGCTCAGGTACAGCACAGACAGTCAACTATGCCTTGCATCAGGGAAAAGTAATCACTCTGATCCATCCAGACACTATGGAGATAACAGCCCCTGCGCCTTAACAAATTCACAAAAATTTTTCATTAGCATTTCCAACAAAATATTTTCATTGAAGGGGTGCTGTGATATAATAAGATATAAAACTACGCTCAGAACAAATGGTGCCGCTATGAACAAATATATTGGACAGCAATTTGCTGCTTTAAGATACGAAAAAAATATTTTGGTTGTTGAAGAAACTACATCTGCTGGTGGATGCGGCTCCTTCAACGCGGCTTCTTCATGTCCTGCGTCAGCCTGTCTTTATGACAGTGCGGCGTGGGGCTTTTTTATTGTTTGAAAAGAGTATGAAAAGAGAAATACCAGCAGGTATT
This sequence comes from Clostridium sp. MCC345, assembly GCF_018785345.1. Lineage (NCBI taxonomy): Bacteria > Bacillati > Bacillota > Clostridia > Eubacteriales > Clostridiaceae > Clostridium > Clostridium sp. MCC345. The sequence continues at coordinate 59,900 of NZ_WQPP01000006.1, read as the reverse complement.
TGCGTGAGGAGGAAGTAGAATGAACAGTGAACAGATCACAGCATTTTTGCAAGAGCATTGGTACATTGCCTCGGTGCTCATCGGGGCCGTGATTTTAATTGGGGCGATCCGCAACTGGAACTGGCTCTGCGACCCCACTGGTACGCGGGATGCCCACCGCCACAGCAGAGGATACCGGCGGGTGGTGTTCTTCCTGCTGGGCGTCCTTTTGATCGTGGTGAGCATCTGGGGATTTGTGCTGAAATTGAAATAAGAGGTATATCTATGAAACTGAATTGTAAACGCATTGATTTTACATATACACCCGGTGAGGAAATCTTCAACTTTCCCGAGGAATCGGGACTACCCTTTATCTTCGATGTAGAGGAAGAACTGACCAGCGATCCTGCTGTCATGGATGCGGTGGGAGAAATGCTGGATGAGGCGGAGAAATTGGCGGAGAAGGCCAAAGCCGCCATCAAAGCGGCGCTGGCAGACGAGGACAGCCGCTACCATAGCGTTGTGACATTTTTCATGGAGTTCCATCGGGACGATGTAGGCCCGGATATTGTGGCGGAACTTTTTCCGGGAACCGACCCAGCCAAACTGTCCTTTGCTGAGATGGTTGACTTTTTGAAGCTCAAGCGGTTCGGCAGTCTGGTGGATAGCGAGATGAACCAGCAAGTTTTCATTCTGGATCTGTCCTTTAACCCGGAGATTACCGACGAACTGATGGTAATCTACTTTGATTTGAACAAGGAGATTTTCTGTATCACACATGAGAGCTGAGCGTGACTGACATACACGAGGAAAGGAGCAATCCCTATGAAAGCATTTGACCCCAATTACAAGCTGCTGGACGAGATGTATCAGGACGATTACTATCCTGCTTTTCTGGTGGACAAGGTAAAGGACGAGCTTCAGAAGGTCATCGCCCTGCTGGAGAGTGGCGAAACCGACACCGAAGTGGTGCAGGAAACGCTGGACGAGGCGGTCTGCGGCATCAATGATCTCCAGGAGGAGTTTGACGAGAACGACAGCGAGATCGAAACGGTGGCGCGGGAATGTATTGCGGCAACCGTGGCCTACATTCTGGAGTGGTTTGGCATCCCCATTGACACCGAGGAGGCCATCCGGGAACGGGACTGGTGAACCCTATGGCAGAAAAAGAACTGGCCCTTTGTGATGAGTGCGGAAGCCTGTTTTTCAAAGGCTCCTCACAGATGATGGGGCTGTGCCAGAATGTGCCCATGTTCTCTATGGCTACCCGAATTGTGACCATTATTTTCAGGATGGCCGGTGTGTGAACTGCTATTGGGACGGCTCAAAGAGTGTGTACATCAAGAAACAGAATCAACAGGAGGAAACTGATATGCCTACAACTGAATGGCTGAACAAATACGAAGCAATCAAGGATAAATTGACCTGTAAAGATGACTTGGAGGCCCATTTCACAGAGAAAGTGATTGGGAACATGGCGGTGGATGTGCTGGACATCGGCACCGTCCATTTCCCCACCGGGCAGATTTTCGCCTGTGATCCGCTGGTGGAACTGGAGGACACTCTGCCGTTCCTTCAAACGATCCCCGCCGGAACTTATCCCGTAAAAATCTGCGTGGTGCCCAGCGAACAATACGGCGACCGCTATGCCTGCGTCAAGGTGGAGGTTTCTCAGGAAAAGCCTGTCCGCTATGAGCTGGGCATGGTGGGCAACGAGGATCTGGACGAGGAACTGGGAGAGGACGAGTATTTTGGCTTTGGCGTAGACGCCGGGATGGGCTGTGTCGCGGACATCCAGACCCAGGCGGCCTTCAAGGCATACTGGGCCAAGCGTTTAGAAGAAGACCCGGACATCGACCCCTACAACGACCTGTTCTGCGATCTTCTGGAAGAAAACGCCAAAGCCTACCCCAAATATCAGGGGGACTGCGGCGACTGGCTCAACTGGACAGTGCCGGGCACGGACTGCAACCTGCCCATCTTTGCCTCCGGCTGGGGGGATGGTTACTATCCTGTCTACTTCGGGTATGACGCCAAGGGCAAAATCTGCGCCGTGTATGTGCGGTTCATTGACATTGAAGCCAGTTATCGAGAGCAGGATTAAAAATGTGACAGAACAAAGGAGAACACTATGAAAGACCTTTGCCAATACGGAAACCGGCCGGAGGACGAATGGGAAATCTTGCCCTGGATACCTGACCCGCGTCCGCCTTTCAAAATCTGGGTGAAGCCGGAGCAGATTGCGCCATTCTTTCTCATTCCCCACCACCCCTATGCGCTCTTCCTTCTGCTGAAAATCAACAATGGATTCCGGACGGAAGTATTCCGTCGGCTGGGACTGACTGGAAGCAGCGGAGACTGGGAGCGGCTGGTCCGGGGCGTGATCCAGGAGTTCGAGGAAAATAACAGCGGCGTGGATCTGTTTCACTTCGACTCTGACGAGGATGTGTTCTGCGTGTACTCCCAATACATCGACGATTTGATGCTGCTGTCCAAAATGATCCGGGCGGCCTGTGACAATGAAAAAACGATGGGGATGTATCTGAACATGAGCGAGGTTGCGAAAGCATGAAAGATTTGACCACTCAAACAGGGATTATAGTAAAATGCAGTAAAACGGCCATTGAATTTTTCCAAAATGCTCAATCAGTGGATTTCTTCTCTGCACTGGAAATTCCGAAGGAATTCCAAGACATAGCGGTTGAGTTTTATGATTTGATTATGGAAAACGATCATCTCGCGGCCTTGCTGGGCTGTCGCGGCAATTATGATATTGCAATACAGATAGATGAGGTAACCGGCACCATGACGGGGTGGCATTGGTTCAAATGAGGGGAATGGAATGATGGAGTACATCAAGCTTTTTTGGGAGGACGCACCGGAGGGAGAACCGTCGGTGATCCTCTATGAAGTGGATACAGAAAATGAGCGGCTGGCCCTCCACTCCATTGACATCTTTGCAGATGGCCGCACCCGCAATATCCCTGACCTTTACGACGGCGCCATCGAGATCACGCCGATCCCCACCGTGGAGGAATTGAACGCCCATGTCTGGGGTGAGGAGTTCCACGCCTGCGTCATAGAGCAGGCGGAATTTGAGGCCGCCTGGGAAAGCCACACCTATGATGGAGCGTTAAAGTAGCCAGGAGGAGACACTATGAACAAACCTATAAAAGCCAAAAATCTGCCGTTGTTCTCCATCATTGACCTGGACCAGCTGCGCCGGGAAAAACATCTGGAGGGCACAGAAGTGACAGACTTTTTCACGGCAAGGGATGGAAAAGTCTATCTTCTCATGGAACAGCCGTCCGAAACACAGGGTAAGGACTGGCTCAGCACTCCTTCCACCTATACCGCAGTGGAAATCCAGCTGGATTGGGCGGAACAGCGGGTGCTGGAAACGACGCTGTTTCCTCTTGGCCTCTTGAAGTTCCAGTTTCATTATTTGCGGCCCGCAGGTGATCACTTCCTCCTGCTGGGGGCAAGATGCGCCTATCGGGAAAACGGCCCCGACCAGAACGCCTGGATCGTCAGCCGGGACGGAGCTGTGCTGTCCCGTTTCTGCCTGGGGGATGGCATTCAAGACTGTGTGGTAAAAAAAGATGGCACCATCATTACCAGCTACTTTGACGAAGGTGTATTTGGTAATTACGGTTGGGATGAACCTCTGGGTGCTTGCGGCCTGATTGCATGGACATCGGAGGGAACTCCTCTCTGGAAGAATGAGAACTATTCCATCTATGACTGCTACGCCATCAGCCTGGACGAAGAAGAAAACCTGTGGTTTTATTATTACGATGAATTCCGGCTGGTGCGGACGAACTTCAAAGAGGACTTTGTATTTGAACTGCCAATCGAAGGAAGCGGAGCTTTTTCTGTTGCCCCGTCCGGCAATACCTTCCTGTTTCAAGGCGGATACCAGCAACGGGATAAATTCTACTTCCTTACCGCTCATGGTGATCACCTTGGGAAAAAACAGGAGGCTATTCCCACCTGTGACGGAAACAAGGTCGCTGTGGAGCAGTGCAGCCTGCTTCGCAGCCGGATGTTGTTCCTTGGAAAAGATGGTGTGCTCTATGGAGGTATTGGGGGGAGCGATGGCCAATGAAACAGTCTGATATTTATACCGAGGCTCTGACCTGTCTGCGCTCCATCCTTCTGGCAGACCATCCAGAGTTCCAAAACTGGATCGACTGGTTGGAGCGGGACATTCAGGACTGGAACCAGCGGCGGGAGGTTGCCCACCATCTTCGGGCATACGGAGGTATGGGCTCGTTCAACGACCTGCCCAGTATGCGTGGAAATCACGACTATATTTTCGACTTTCTCAAGTCCGTGTGCTATGCCTTCGGCCATCTTTATGGCAAACGGGAAGGCATTTCTCCGGAGGCATTGATGGAGGAGTGCCTGCACGATGTAGAGCAGGCAGCCTATCACCCCCATAAGGCACTGAACCAAGCCATTGCCCAGCACTTGATGCAGGGCGATTTACAGGAAAACCTGGATAGGCTGTAGGAGGACTTGTTATGAACAAAAGACTATTCCGCACCCAATTCAATCAAATGGAAAACATCGAGAAGCAGGTGCTGATGGAGAGCCTGGCTGCCCGTTATGATATGACCTTTCTCGGTCTACATACTTTTGACCGCTGGGGCCAGAGCTGCACCACCGGCATCTTCAAGAAAGATGGTCGGGAGTTCGTCTTTGTCCCCGGCGATACCGTCACCCTGGGCTGGGAGCAGTTTGCCGTGGGATTGAATCAGGAGAGCCGGGAGGAATTGGAGTATCTGTTCCGAGAATGGGAAATGGAGCGGGACCCGGAGGAGATGATTCGGGAAAGCATGGCTCCTGTTCGGCAGGCGGCCATTGGACCCATGCTGGTGGGCCGGGAGCTGGAGGAAATTAACTGGGAGCCAGTCAAAATGGATGATCCCAGACTGACTGTCCACCCTGACTGGCTGAAGGAATTCCGTGATTTTGCCTGGAGTGACAGCAGCAGTCTTACCTTGCATCAGTCGGCCCGCATTGAGCGGACGGAAAAGGGCTTTCAGATCTGTATCTATAACCACACAGACTACGATGCGCTTCTTGCCATGCTGGAAAACAGGGGCTTCTCCCTGCCCACGGCGGACGAGTGGGCCTACCTGTGTGGCGGCGGGTGTCGGACCCTGTTTCCATGGGGAGATGGGTTAGACTACTCCATGCGTCTGCACTGGTTTGAGAACATGGATGAGGATGAGAACCGGCCCTATGACATGGAGGAGCCCAACTTCTTCGGCCTGTCCATCGCCTACGATCCCTATATGCGGGAAGTGGTGCAGGCTGATAGGCTTACCACCTGCGGCGGTGACGGCGGATGCAATATCTGCGGTGGGCTGGGCCCATTTCTCGGTTTCCTACCCTGTTCGCCCCACTGTAAGCCAGAAGTGCAGGAGGACAATGAACTAAACGGAGATTATGACTTTTATCGGCCTATCATTCGGTTGGAGAACTATGATTGACAATAGAAGCTTGATACGAAATAAAGAAAGAGAGGTGCCGACATGGGAGCATGGGGCATAAAAGCATTAGAGCGTGACGAAGGGTTGGATGTACTGGACATCCTCAAAAATGAATATGTACCGGAGCATCCGGTAATGGATCTGGGCGAGATGATCGAACTGATGAAAGAGGAAGTCATGCTGGGATCTGACTTCTCACAAATCGACTTCCTCTTTGACAATACTGCGATGGCTCTGGCGGAGCTGTATTTCCAATGGAAGGATAACAGCAAACTGGACTACGATCATGAAGAAGCTATATGGGATAAAGTCACCGGTTTCACAGCATCCAAAGAAGCCCTTGCTTTCCTGCTGCGGCAGCTCACCGACATCAAAAACGAGGTGCCGGACGAGGACGGCATCCGTGAGATTGTGGATCTTTGGAAGAACGAGGACAGCGGTGAGATCGCTCCTGCGTGGTTGGAACACTTGAATCAGCTCATTGATCGACTGGATTCAGAACAGGAGGCACGACAAATGTATATCAAAAAATACTGGGGCAACTTTATTGGCGGTTCTGATGACAGTCTGAACCTTGTGGCATTTTTAGAGGATCAGAAAAAGGAGGAGATCCCCCTCAACGAGATTTTCGCCAAGATCGGTCTGGACAAGCAGAGCTGGGACTTCCGCCAAACCGTGGAGTATCTGGAGTTTACACACTCCGATGGCGTGGAGATGGACTTCCACTTCGCCATTGATGTGGTCACCGATCTGGCCGCCATCCTGCTGGAGTGCAGCGTCAGTGGCAGTGTAAACCTTCAGGATCTGGACGAGTACAACACCCCTGCCCGCCGCATCCGCATCACCGTCACGCCAGAGGAGCATGACGCCATGAACAAGGCACTGGCGGATTTTGCCCAGAATCCGCTGGAATATGACCTCAGTGAGATGATGGACGATGAGGAGATCCAGGAGATGGCTCGGGATGTGGAGGCGCTGCGGAAAGAGCTGTACGAAGCCTCCGGCCGCAACCGGGACTACCATGTAAAGGCGGAAGATGTGAAACATCTGCTTCCCGACTGGGAGGGCGCCGATGGCTGCATCGCCACCAACCGCATCACAGTAGAGGGCCGCAAGGTGGGCTACTGCTACAGGGAGGAGCCGGACGGCGGCTGGGACAGCGGCTGGCGCTTTACCGCCGGTGATGAGAGCGACGAGTACATGGACGACCCTAACAACGCCGGGATCTACAAGCTGAACACGATCTGCAATGACGATCCCGACATCATCCCTTTGCTGAACACCCCCGCTCCCTGCGCCTTTGAGCGGGATGAAAATGGCGTGTTCCAGCAGATCAAAGACTGGAAACCAGATGAGGACGAGGAGGACCCTGATATGGATATTTTGAAGCAGTGCCAGAAGTGGCATGAGGAGGACAAACACCAGAAAATCGTTGACGCACTGGAGGCAATCTCTGCCGAGGAGCGTACCCCGGAAATGGATATGGAGCTGGCCCGCGCCTACAACAATCTGGCGGACTCCAGCGAGCCGGAGGGAAGGAAGCTGCTTCACCAGGCACTGGAACTGATGCAGTCCCATGAGGAGGAACTGGGAGATACTTATTCCTGGAATTTCCGTATGGGGTATGCCTATTATTATCTGGATCAGGAGGGCCGCGCTCTGCGGCATTTTGAAAAAGCTCTGGAACTGCATCCCGGTGATGATCCTAAGCTCAACACCCGACAGGACATGGAGGAACTAATTGACTCGTGCAAAAAGGGTATTTCTCTGCCGCAGTTCTGGGAGTGCTTCCGGGAACGGACAGAGAACTGGTGGGAAACCTTTGCCGAGATGGAAGCAGAGCTGCGCCAGATGATGGACGAGGACAAAGATCACACCCGCGGTGCGGAGATCGTGGCCCAAATGGAGGAAACCCTGAATTTGGTTTTTGACGAGATTTCCTTCGAGATTGGCTTCAACGGCGAAAAGCATGAGCTGATCCTCACCCCGGAGGGGGATAAGGTCAAACTGTTTGAGCTGGTCTACTTCCAGAAGCACGCCCCCAAGGAGGTGCTGGAGCACTGGAATATCCTTGTGGGCCGTCAGCCTCTCCAGAACATCGGCCTGCGTACTGAGGATGTCTGGGACATCTCCGGGGAGGATGTGCAGATCTGGCTGGAGGAGCAGGGTGAAAACAGCTTCGCCATCTCCGCCTACTGCGAAAAGCTGCTGCCTATGCTCCGGGAGGAAGAAGGCCGGGCCTGGTGGATGCTCACTACCTTCACCGACCAAGTGCTGGGCGAGATCTCCCACATGAGATACATAGACAGCTTTGATGTGCTGGAGGAACCCAAGGCAGAGCCGTCCTTCCTCCTGTCCCAGCTGCCCGACAAACTGCGGGAGCAGGGCCTGGAGCTCTCCACCGACCCGGAAGCCTATCTGGAGAGCTACCTTGGTTACAAAATGGAACCCAAACAGGACCCGGACGCCGATTGGCGGCTGGATGTAATGGCCGGTTCCACCTGCTGTGTGCCGCTCATCAACGGCTATCTGAATGCCGACAATGATTTTATGGACGATCTCCATGCCGACGGCGCGGTGGCGGGCTTCTTCTGCTATCCCCTGGATACCCTGCGGGAGGAGGAAGGCAGTCAGAAAATTTTCGACTTCCGGGACAAACTGGAGGAAGTGCTCACCGGCGGGGATGGTTCGGAAGTGCTCACTCTCACCGGCGGGGCTACCGGCCTCTACTGTGGCTATGTGGACTTCATCGCCTGGGACATCCAAGAGGCGCTGAACATGGCGAAAGAGTTCTTTGAAGGCACGGACATCCCATGGGCCATCTTCCACACCTTCCGCCGTGAAGCCGGTTCTGTATCCCTAAAGCAACAAGATGATGGGACAGAAACTGAGAATCAGGATGACGAGTTGGACGAAACGCTGACGGGCATGGACTATATTCCTTACACCCAACAGAACGCCGAAGCATTCTTCGCTCAGCTGGAGCAGTGGAACGACGAAGACGAGTACACCCGCTGTATCCAGGCACTGAATGCCATCCCGGAGAACTGGAGGAACTACCGCACCGCCTACGCCCTGGCCCGTGCACTGGAGAACTACGCCATCATCGGGGACCATGACGAAGGTACTTTGAAATCCAAGGGAGACAAAGCCCTTCTGAGGGCCATTGAGGTGCTGGAGTCCGTCCGGGAGGAAGGCCAGGACAAGGCGGAGTGGAATATGCGGATGGCCTATGGCTATCAGTATCTCTACGGCCAGGAGGAAAAGGCCATTCCCTACGCTCAGCGGTGGGCGGAGCTGGACCCGGAGGATGAAAATGCCCCGGCAGTAATTCGGGAGTGTAAGGCGGAGATTCGGAAACGCCAGCGCAGCCGGAAGAAGAAGGCCAAATTCGTGCCCGGTGATACTCCATTTGAGGGCTTCGACCTCACCAACTTCTGGGATGATAATTGGTATGCACTGAAAGAATATGTCAGTGATCCGCCTTCCGATGAGCTGATTGCCAGCGTGGAGGAGGAACTGGGCTACAAGCTGCCCGCTGCCTACATCTGGCTGATGAAGCAGCACAACGGCGGTATTCCGGTGAACACCTGCTATCCCTGCGATGAGCCTACCTGTTGGTCAGATGATCATGTGGCCATCACCGGCATTTTCGGCATCGGACGAGAAAAGAGCTGCTCCCTCTGTGGAGAGCTGGGCAGCCAGTTTATGATCGATGAGTGGGAGTATCCTGCCATCGGCGTGGCCATCTGCGACTGTCCAAGCGCCGGACACGATATGATTTTCCTGGACTACCGGGCTTGCGGTCCCCAGGGAGAGCCTGCGGTAGTCCATGTGGATCAGGAAAATGACTATAAAATTACCCATCTGGCAGATAGCTTTGAGGAATTTATCCGCGGACTGGAGCATGAATCCCTCTATGATCCGGATGAAGATGTAGAGGGTCTTGAGGATGATGCCGACGAGGAGGAAACCGACCATAAGGGTTCCTTTGCCGGATCTGTGCTCCTCTCCAAAGCAGAGTGGGACAAGGAGCAGTTGATTCGAGATCTGCGGGAAGAATGGGGCATCGTGGACGATGAGCCGGCTGAGGGCGACGAAGATGATGAGAACAGCGATGACGCTGTGGTAATGCGGGTCGGCGGCATGATGCTGATCGTGACACTCTTCCACGGTCACATCCCGGACAATGAAGCGGAGATCAACGCCGAAAACAACTATATGTGGCCAGAGGCCGTAGAGGTGGCCAAAGCGCACAAGGCCCATATCATGGTGGCTGTATTGGGCGAGGAGGAAAAACTGCTGGAACGGGGCAAGCTGTTCACCAAGGCGATGGCAGTGTGCTGCAAGCAGAAATACGCCACCGGTGTCTACACCAGCGGCGTGGTATTTGAGCCTCGTTTCTATGAGGGCCTTGCCGATATGCTCAAAGAGGACGAACTGCCCATCTTCAACTGGGTTTGGTTCGGCCTGTACCGGAGCGAGGGGGGCCTAAACGGCTACACCTACGGCATGGATGTGTTTGGCAAGGAGGAAATGGAGGTGTTGAACACCGACGCTGAGCCGGAGGAACTGCGGGACTTTTTGGCCAGCCTTGCCTCCTATGTGCTGGCGTGTGATGTGACACTGCAAGACGGCGAGGCCATCGGTTTTTCTGCGGACGATAAGCACACCATCACCCGCAGCCCCGGCGTCTCCCTGCCGGAGGAACAGATGACCCTGAAGATCGGTTACGAGCCTATAAAGGGAGATCCGGAGGATGACAGCTGCGACCACTCAGACAATGATGACACGCAGGATGAGGAAGAATTCAGTAATCCCGAAGTCTACACCGAGGAGGAGATGGAAGCCGTCGAGGGGCACATTGAGCAGTATTTCGGCAAGTTCGAGAATGTGTTCCATGAGCTGGTTTCTCCCGACATCCATGTGGACATCTGCGTGGTGCCGCCCTCTGAGGAGCGGGACTACTGCACCCTGGTCACCATGGGCATGGGCGCTCACCGGATGAATGTGCCGGAGGAACTGGCGGAATATAAGCTGGAGCGGGCGGAGCTGGCCATTGCCCTGCCTGCGGACTGGAAGCTGGATCAGGAGTCCATGAAAGACGAAAAGTGGTACTGGCCCATCCGCCTGCTGAAATCCTTGGCCCGCCTTCCCATTGCCAGCGATACCTGGCTGGGCTTCGGCCATACCATGGACAATGAGGAGGATTTTGCAAAGGACACAAAGCTGTGCGCCGCCATTCTGACTGGTCCCCAGGATACCGAAGATGGCAGCGAGGTCTGCATCCTGCCGAGTGGCGAGGAGGTCAACTTCTATCAGGTGATTCCTCTCTACCGGGATGAATTGGAATATAAGCTGGCCCATGACGCGGACGCCCTGCTGGGCAAAATGAACGGCATCAGCTTTGTGGTGGAGCCTGATCGTCAGGATGCTATCACCCGTGGCACCCTTTCCAATGATGATTTTGACGGTGAGATGGACGATGCCTCCTATCATATCGAGAGCATTGAGGAGAAGGAACTGCCAATTGACCCCATCAACGCTTATAACCACATGGCCATCTACCTGCGCTGGTGCATGGAGCACGAACTGATGGGCGAGGACTTCCTGAAAGAACACGGCGAAGTGGTCAAACAGGTCAAAGCCGACCCTGCCAGCGTAGACCTGAGGGCATTCATCCAAGATGAGCTGGACGGCTGCCTGTTCTCTGTGCTGTTCAATCAGCAAGGTCGCGCCTTTGCCGGCTATTACTACGGAGAGGGCGACAGTCCCTACTATCCCGCCGACATTGACGACAATGCCCTCCGCTTCTTCGGCCCGGAACGGTATCACTCCAATGAGTTCCAGCAGGAGGCATACCTGTTCATCCCCTTTGACGAGGACTACTATCAGGCTATGGCAGAGGTGATCGGGGAACGGTTTGAAAACTGGCAGGGACAGGACTTCGACGAGGATACGCTGGAGCCTTCCGAGGTTGCTCAGGCCATCATGGAGTATCTGGACTGCGAGTGTACCTATTTCCCATCCATGGCAGATGATGACCCCATCATGTCGGCATACAGCTACGCCCAGCGGCTGGGGGTACGGGAGGGCTTTGTTCCCGTGCTCATCAAGGCGGATGATGAAACGCTGTTGGAGTGTCTGGTGATGAACGCCGATCCGGAGCACAATGCGGACTTCTACGAATTTGACCTCAAAACAGTAGAGGAGTATCGAAAGAAGATGCTCTCCGCTCCCATCAAGGACGGAAAGGCGGTTCTGGAGGAATTGACCGGCCAGCGCAAGGAAGAAGCCGAGGACGATGACATGGACTGGGAGGCGGAAGTCCTGGGCGAGATGGAGGGCGGCTATGACAATGACCGCTTCTCCTGCTATTGGGATTCGGATAGCCACATGACCTATCCGCTCATTCTGGCCAAAATTCCGGTCAAGAACCCCTGGGAGATCTTCGCCTATCTGCCCTTTGGAAATTGGAATGAGTGCCCCGACACGCCGGACCTGATGGCAGTGGCGAAATACTGGTTCGAGCAGCATGGTGCCATCCCTGCCGCCATGAGCCACGATGAATTGGAGTTTGAACTTCCGACTCCGATCTCCAAGGAAAGAGCTATGGAAGTGGCTGTGGAGCAATATGGCTTCTGCCCAGATCTGGATCAGAATGAGGATGGAAGCATTGGCTCCTTGGCAGATGTCCTGTGGCAGTCCACTGTCTGGTATTTCTGGTGGGATTGATGGGAGGTGCGACCAATGACAGAATATCAGAAAACCTATATCGAACTAAAAAAACAGTTTGTTGCGACCAATGAAGGTCCAGACAATGTCCGCGCTCTATATACCTTCAAGGAAGAACTTGAGCAGAGTGAGGATCAGCAGGCCAAGGAAGTGCTGGTGGATGTATATGACCTGCTGGACTTTAAGAAGGACGCCTACGAACTGCTCTGCCAAATCGGAAATCGTTCCGATAAAAAGACCCTCAAGCGGCTGGGCACGCTGAAGGACTATGCGGAAAACTGGGGCAATCATTATGCTCTCCCCAAGCCCAAAACGCCGGAGGAAAAGCAGAAAGAGAAGGAACGGCAGGCCCAGCTGGGCCTGCCCGCCTTCCGGTATCACCCAAACCCTCTGGAAACTGGGGCTTTTGAGGAATCCGCAGACGGCGTTGTCTGCGACTGCTGTGGCAAGACGACCCATATTTTCTATACAGCCCCCTTTTACGCCGTGGAGGATATTGCATATCTGTGCCCAGAGTGCATCGCCAACGGCGAAGCAGCCCGGAAATATGACGGTAGTTTTCAAGATGATTTCTCTGTGGATGATGGTGTAGACGATCCGGAGAAGCTGGACGAGCTGATCCACCGCACCCCCGGCTACTCCGGCTGGCAGCAGGAATACTGGCGCGCCCACTGTGGCGACTACTGCGCCTACCTGGGCCATGTGGGTGCCAGAGAACTGCGGGCGCTGGGTGTGCTGGAGGAGGTACTGGACGATCCGATGTGGGACGATGAGCAAAAAGAAATGATCCGGGAATCTGTCAATGGCGGGCATCTGCAATGCTATCTGTTCCAGTGCCTCCACTGCGGAAAACACCTGGTCTGGATGGATTTTGATTGAAAAGGAGACATTACTATGGGACTTGACATCTACGCCGGGACGCTGACCCGGTACTATTCTCACAACTGGAAAACTGTTGTGCAGCAGTGGGCGGAGGAAAACGGATACTCTTTCAACCGCATCACCCCGGATGGAGAACCCGCCGACAACGAGGAGGAGCTGTCCTCGGCCGAGGTTCAGGCGGCGGTGGAGAACTGGCGGGATCAGATCTTAGCCGCCATTTCCCAGCCGAACCAACCGCCCTACACTCCATGGCCGGAGGACAACGAGCGGCCCTATTACACCGATAAGCCGGATTGGGATGCCTTTGGCGCTATGCTGCTGGTGGCCGCCTGTCGTACATACGAGGAACCGGTGCCTTCCACCGTGGAGAAGGACTGGATCTTCGGGGAGCATCCTCTGGTCGCCCGCCTTGCATCAGATGAGGAGCGGGTGTGGTCCCTGTTTCGTGGGGCTACCTGGTGGCTCCCTCTTTCTGACAGCTTTCTGTTCCAAGGGTCCTTGCCTACCGATGACACCGCCGCTATCGCCACCTTGGGCGGACTGCGGAAGGAGCTGGAAAAGCTGAACCAGCTGGCATGGCAGGCCGATGAGGACACCATCCTTGGCTGGGCAGACACGGAGGGATACCCGGTAGACGGAACCGTAGACTCAGATGGACAGTACAGCAAGGCAGACATCCCGGAACACACCCAGTATGACACCCAATCCCTGGCCAAGTTCGCCTTCTCCATGTTCTGGCGGGCCATGCGGTTTGCCGAGGAACAGCAGGTGCCTATCCTGCTTGATTATTAAGGAGGAAACCAAATGAGCAATAAAGCTTTCCAGCAAAATCTGGACGACAAAAAAGGCCCCCAGCCCGGAGGTCCCTATCTCATTCAGATGCTGTTCAAAGAGCCGGTAGAAATGCCGGATAAAGAAAAAATGACTGCCATAATGGAGAAGCACATCGGATCAACAGAGTGCTTCTGTTATGATAAGAAAATGGCCGGCTTTGCCGCCCTGGATCATGTCGCGGAATTTCAGGACGGCAAGTGCCCGGTACAGCTGATGGTGATGAAATGCGACAAGTTCAAGGGCAAAGGCTTTGATGCCTTTCTGATGAGCCAGATGTGGGACTGCCAGGAGGACCGTGACCGGATCTTCCGGGAGTGCAAATATCAGGTGGTGGCCACCGATATGCTGACTGCGGCGCTTCCAGCGCTGGAGCGTGCCAACCTGGATGCCGACTTTCTGGAGGCTCTGGCAGAGCTGTACCCCACCTGTGAGGCGTTCTATTTCCAGAACTGCGGTAAGCTGTTTCTGGCAGAGGATGTGCGCTCCCATCAGATTGAGGGGCCGGATCGGTTCATCCGCTTTGGCGTCAATGTCCGTTTCTTCAACATCGAGGGCACGGAGGATATGCTCATCGACACGGTGGGCATGAGCACCCTGTTTTTGCCGGATCTCCAGTACCACTTCCACGGCATGGACCCCAACTGGGTGGTAAACCACGCCTATAATGTAGCGTCCTATATTCTGGAGCATGATAACCCCATTGAGGATGGGGAAACCATAGACGGCGTGGCGGATGGCCAGATGTGCCGGGAGATCCAGTGGAAGTGCCAATATGAAGATGCCTTGATCCAGCCGCCCAGAGGGGTGCTGGACATCAACATGGGAAACTATGCTTCGGGAGGACGCTGAATGAATGGCGTTGTGCTCCTGGTAGGCGGACTTCTGCTTGTGGCGGTGATCAAGCTGATTATAGATCGAAATTGGATCGGCCTGCTTCTCTGTGCTGTCGCCCTGCTTCTGGTCTTTGGGGCTGGACACCATACAAAATAGGCCATTTTAAGAATCGAGGAGGTGAAGTATGCAGAATTCAACAAATATGCGGATACTGGAATTACTCCGGTTTCTCTATGAGCGGACCGATGAAAACCATCCCGCCACAGTATCTGACATCATTGCCCATCTGAATGGAAAAGGAATTCAGGCAGTGCGGCAGACTGTTTACGCAGATACCAATGCGCTGATCGATGCGGGGATTGATATTGTGGTGGTTAAGAGTACCCAAAACCAATATTTTATGGGAAACCGCCTGTTTGAGTATCCAGAACTGAAAATGCTGACAGACGCAGTAGCATCCTCGAAGATCATTTCTGCCAAGAAGTCTGAGGAGCTGGTGCAGAAATTATGCCGTCTGACCAGTCTACATCAGGCAAAGCAGCTTCAAAAATTTGCTGCTTTATCCAGCCGTGTCAAACCGCATAATGAAAAGGTTTACTACATCATTGACAATATCCAAACAGCGATTGGAAACCATCAGCAAATTCGGTTCCAATACTATGAATATACTCAAGAAAAAAAGAAAATCTTAAAGCATGATGGATATTATTATGTCGTAAATCCTTATGCGCTTGAATGGAAAAATGACCATTACTATTTGATTGGATTTTCTCTGAAGCATCAGAAAATTGCTCACTTCCGTGTAGATCGGCTAACAAGTGTAGAAAATCTGGAAACTTACTTTATGCCGATAGAGGGATTTGATGTAGCCTCCTATACAAATAAAATGGTTGATATGTTTACATCGGAGTCATCGAAGGAAGTAACCCTTCTATGTGAAAACGAATTGATGAGAGTAATCATAGATCATTATGGAGAAGATGCTGCTGTTGATAGGTATGATGATACACACTTCACAGCCAAAATTGAAGTGAACCCCAGTGGAACTTTTTATGGCTGGATATTCAAATTCAAAGGGAAAATAAAAATTCTCTCTCCCAAAGAGTGCATTACGGAAATGCAGCAAATCGCTCAGGAATTTATATAGCGCAAAAGAGGTGTTATTGATTTTTAACACCTCTTTTCAAATGAAATTTTTATCCTTGAAGTGAACGGATGTTCGATATACAATATAAGCAAGATGTTCGCAGTTCGTCGAACAAATGAGAGGTGAATGCTGTGGGCAATATAACTTTTGGATCATTTATAGCCGAGAAACGCAAGGCGCACAAATTCAATTTACGCGATACAGCCAAGCATTTGAATATTGCTTACGGTTATCTGTGTGATATTGAGCAAAGCCGCCGTCCTGCACCCAATGGAGATTTTGTGGAACGCATCTCTGCCTTTCTGAATTTGGATAAATCAGAACATGAGTTGCTTTTGGATCTGGCTGCAAAATCACGCAATACAGTATCTGCTGATTTGCCAGACTATATCATGGAAAAAGATATTGTTCGGGCAGCCTTGCGTGTGGCAAAAGAAGTAGATGCTACCGATGAAGAATGGCAGACATTTATGAAAATGCTAAAGGAGCGTAAACGATAGGGGGGAGAGCTTTGTCAATTCCACAAATCCGTACAGAAGCAATCGAGGCAGTAGGGCGAAAAATCCTGATGGAATATGATCCCTCTCTGCTATCCGGGCAACCATGTCCTGTGCCAATCGAAACCATTATCGAGACAAAGTTTGATCTAATCCTGGAGTTTCATACACTAAGAAAAAACCCCAAGATATTAGGGGAAACAATTTTCGATGACGGTGCTGTTGTCTTATATGACCAGATACAGAGACAGTATCGAATGATTGCAGTAAGAGCCGGTACAATCTTAATTGATGAACGGCTTTGTGATCCGTCAAAATTAGGGCGGCTCCGTTTTACCTGTGCCCATGAGCTGGCTCATTGGGTACTACATAAGAAGTTGTACTCTGGTACTGGAGATGTTGCTGCTTATAACGGAAATGTTTCTTCCGACGAAAGTCATGGCATAATTGAGCGTCAGGCGGATACTCTGGCTTCTGCTCTGCTGATGCCTTTACCGCAGATCAAAAAATGTTTTTACCGGCTTAAAATAGGCCGGACAGATGAACAGCTCATTGCTGAAATGGCAAATATTTTTGAGGTTTCCAAGCAAGCAATGCAGATTCGTCTAAAATCCAGAAACCTGATATAACCAAATGGGGGAATAGAGAGAGGCACTGCCCTCTCTCACGCTCCTCTGCTATGCTATTTTGTACCTAATATGTTCGCAATATTGCGAACAAGGAGGGATGTTCTATGAGAAAAGAAAGCACAACAATCCAAAAATGTAACAGCAGGCTAACAGCTTTGGGGCTTAACAGCGACGCTGCGTTTCATAGAAGTAAGCTGATTCTAAAGATTTACCGTGATGTAGTCTGGGTTCTGAGTGAACGGGCAGAAGAATTACAAGAAACTGCTTGGATTATGGGAGAACAAGATATAGAGTCTGGCCTCTGCTATCTTGAAAATTTTGCACCAGATATTGAACTGCAAGCCTTTGAAGAAAAAGTTTGCTGCCTTGTTCAAAATCAAATGCTAGTCAATATTATTGACCGTGCACTCCTTCGTCTGAAACGGTATCCGGATCGAGGAGAACTTTACTATGAAATTTTGACTAAGCAATTTATCTATCGGTTCAACAGTACAGAGAAAGAATTGCTGGAAGAACTAAATATAGAGCGCAGTGTCTTTTATGACCGAAAACGAGAAGCCATCTATTTATTTTCTGTTTGCTTGTTTGGATATTCTATTCCAGAAGTCCTGGAGGAGCTGCCCCGACTAAATCCCGACTAAATCCCGACAAATCCCCGACCTAATCCCTACTCCCTTCCGACTTCCGACCTGCTATACTTGTTATAGTGGCAGGAATGCGCTAAATTGAATACTTTTCTACATAAGGCCCGGCATTAACCGGGCTTTTTTCATTCCTGCTGCAATATGGCGGCAGGAACATGGCTGGAGGTGAAAACACTTCCGGCCTTTTTCTTTGCCCGGTATTAGGAGGCCGGTATGCGCTGGGAGGCGTACATAGCAAAATATCCATGACACCGTTCAAATTCGCTGACTACCAAGAATTTGAACGGAGGAAAGGATATGACGAGAGTATTCATTTGGAAAAATAACAGCCCACAGGAATGGGAGGAAATCAGTTTTTCAGCGTTCAGTAAGGCACGCCGCAATGGTTGCTTTACTGGGCGCTTTTTTGTTGAAACAGTCAAAATGTTCCGTGATGAAGATGACCGCATTATCATGGAATGTTCTCGCAAAGATTTTGAAAAATACCAACAGGAGGACCGCCACAGCCGCTATCTCCAGGAACATGAGAAAAGTCGCTCTATATTCCCGGCTTCTCATGTGGGAGATCGTGACGGCACAGAGGAAGGTTATCAGGATACAGATTTGTTTGTGGATGAATCTGTTGATACTGCGGAACAAGCTATTCAGAATTTACTTCTTGAGGATTTACACCAAGCTCTATTGAAACTGAGTCCAGCAGAACGAGATTTTATATTGTCCTATTATGAAATGAAAATACCAAATGCAACTTGTTTAGCCCAACGATATGGTATTACTCGGCAAGCCGCAGATAAGCGATTGAAAAAAATTGAAGAAAAAATAAAAAAGTTGGTTGCGATTTTCTAAAAAAGTGGCAGTAGCAAGTGAGAGGGAAATCCTTTCACTTGCACCTTGACAACCTCATATACGAATCATTAAGTTTGATCCTCTTTGGGCGTAATAGCCGCTACATCAGCGGTATATTTTCTGAGAGCTGCCACTCGCATAACAGGCCAACCCATTTTTGCTGTATAGATGAGTTTTCGGTTTATCAGAAATATATCAGGCTGGAATACATCGGATGGCATCCGGTCATGGCATAACAAGGAGGAAAGCTCTCTTACAGCCATAGTCCGAGCGTGATAATAACCGTCGCAGGCCATGGGTAAGACCAAACGAAGTGGAGGTGAAACTCCTGAGAAGCAGGCCAGCCACCTGCGGCTTAATGATTACCCAAATCCCTGGGGTGTCGTGGACAAGTAAGGGATAAAACAGGCGCTAAATTGAAGGAGACTCTGTAATTTGCAGAGCCTCCTTCTTACATAATCAAATCTCAAAACATAGGAGGATGAACATGAAAGAAGATTGGATTTATAAGCGTGGGGATTTATATTATGCCAATTTGAACCCTTATTTTGGATCAGAGCAAGGCGGCACCCGTCCTGTCCTGGTTCTTCAAAACAATGTGGGGAATTTTTTCTGCCCCACTTTGATCGTAGCTCCACTCACCAGTAAATGGATTAAGAAAAAGGAGCTGCCCACACACTATGCACTGGAGAGCGTTCCAGAGCTTGGACTGAAATCTGTTGTTCTGCTGGAGCAAATTAAAACGATTGATAAAAGGCGTGTTTTATCGTACATTGGGCGCGTATCTCGCGAAGAAATGAGAGCGATTGATGATGCTCTGCAAGTTAGTTTAGATATTCATATTCCGGAGGAAATGGAGGCTCCGTAAGGCCACTTACCGGATAAAGGAGACGTTTTTATGTTTGAAGCAAGAATTGCGGAATTGAACCGCTTTAATGAACAAAATCCTGTCAGCTATGACAAAAGAACCTATACGGTCGATGAGATTCAGGACATTCTGGGTATCAGTCGTCCCACAGCATATAATCTGGTAAAACAGGGTGTATTCCACAGCGTCAGAGTCGGCGGTCATATCCGCATTTCCAAAAAGAGCTTTGATGACTGGCTGGATCACGGAGATGAATGATTTGTCAAGGATGCCGATCTCCAAATCGACATCCTTAACTTTTTTTCTGCTTTCTCTTACAATGAGGCCATAGCAAGAAAAACTTTATAGAGGAGGCAAAAGCCATGCAAAAACAAAGAGTAAAGACCAGTATGTCTGTACCAGAGATGGGCAAAATGCTTGGGCTTGGTAAAGTAGAATCCTACTGGTTGGTTAAAAAGAACTATTTCAAAACAATTCAAGTGGCCGGACGAATGAGAGTTATGCTGGATAGCTTTGAAGATTGGTATGCCGGCCAGTTCCACTATAAAAAAGTGGATGGTACACCGCCCGGAGAGAAATGGAGGCATACTACGATGTCAGTTCCGGAAATGGCGGATCTTTTGGGGCTGAAATCTGGCACAGCTTATGACCTTGTTAAAAGGGGCTATTTTGAGACGATCTTGATTGATCGAAGAATTCGTATCATTACCAGCAGTTTTGAAGCCTGGTATCAAAAGCAAACTCATTATGTGAAAATCTCAGAAAGGAGCAATGAAAATGGCATCTATCGTGAAGCGTAAAAGCAAATATTCTGTGGTGTATGATTACACAGATGAAAACGGAAAACGCAGACAGCGTTGGGAAACCTTCAGCACAAATGCAGAAGCAAAAAAACGAAAAAAGCAAATTGAGTATGAGCAGGACTCTGGAACCTTCTTTATTCCTACGGCAAAGACCCTGAACGATCTGCTCGATGAATATATGTCCATCTATGGTGTAAATACCTGGGCAATGTCAACATATGAAAGCCGCCGTGGTCTGGCGAGAAACTACATAACTCCTATTATCGGAGATATGTTACTATCCGACATCACTCCAAGGATGATGGATAAGTATTACCGTGATCTGCTCTCTGTGAAAACGGTAAGCGTCAACAACCGCAAACCCACAAGCGAATATCTGACCCCGCATACAGTAAGAGAAATTCACAAGCTACTTCGCAGTGCCTTTAATCAGGCGGTGCGTTGGGAACTAATCAGCCGTAACCCTGTCCTGAATGCAACACTTCCCAAAGAAGAACATAAAGAACGGGATATATGGACTGCCGAAACGCTGAGCAAGGCGATGGAAGTCTGTGATGATCCTATCCTCTCCCTTGCCTTAAATCTGGCGTTCTCCTGCTCTTTACGCATTGGCGAAATGCTGGGCCTTACCTGGGACTGCATTGATATTGCACCACAGAGCATAGAAAATGGTTCAGCTTATATATTCGTCAACAAAGAGCTGCAACGGGTTACACGAGGTGCATTGGACGATTTGAGTGACAAAGGTGTTATTAAGAAGTTTCCACCTTGCATAGCCAGTACCCATACTGCTCTGGTCCTGAAAGAGCCTAAAACCAAAACCAGTATTCGCCGTGTGTACCTGCCGAAAACAGTTGCCTATATGTTGGTAGAAAGAAAAAAAGAAATTGATGAGCTGATGGATCTGTTTGGAGATGAATACATCGACAATAACCTGGTCTTTTGCTCCAGCAATGGTCGTCCGATGGAAAGCCAGGTAATTAACCGTGCTTTCAATAAACTTATCAAAGAAAACGGACTGCCTCATGTTGTATTCCATTCTCTCCGTCACTCCAGTATCACCTACAAGCTGAAACTCAATGGTGGCGATATGAAATCCGTCCAGGGCGACTCTGGTCATGCTCAGGTAAAAATGGTTGCAGATGTCTACTCTCACATCATCGACGAGGATCGCTGCATAAACGCTCAGCGATTGGAGGAAGCATTTTACTCATCCAAGACTCCTGACCCTGTTGAAGATACAGAGCCTAAAACTGCGGATACTGCCGTCACTGAAAGTGATGAAAGTGATGCAGCGAAGATACTGGAACTGCTTAAAAATCCCGAAACTGCCGCACTGCTCAAGCAGCTGGCAAAAGCTTTATAAAGTCCCTCCCTCAGAAGAACGCCTCTCACTTTGTGAGAGGTTTTCTTCGTTTGAACCACTTTGCACAGTTACCAAACACTTTTTTTGTTAGCAAGGTTCTGAAAGCATTTTTGAGCGATGTTAGCAAATTCGCGATTTTGTTTGCAACTTCCTCTAATTTCTGCTAACAAATGTTTGCAAGTTCCTTTGGTAAAAATCGAACCTCTGACTTACCGCCTTTCTTAGCAAAAGGCCAAATCTCGTTAGCAAATGTTAGCAAACCAAGGTTTTTTGCAAAAAAGCCACAAAAGCCGCAGAAATAAGAAAAGCCGAAAACCCTGATAAATCAAAGGTTTTCGGCGTGTTTGCTGGCGTCCCTGGCGGGATTCGAACCCACGGCCTTTCGCTTAGGAGTAGACCCGATACGACATCGGGAAGTGGCATCTAATGCTTAAAAATGCTTGGAAATACAAGGTTTTTCAGCATTTCAAATCCCATCTGATACTACGCTGTGATAGCTAATTCAGAGGGATTTTACACCGTCCGATTGGCTCGAAATTAGCAAGTCTTTCGATTTTTGGTGGACGTTGCAAGTGCAAGTAAATGTCACTATGTAACTTCTCGTGATGCGAAATGATAGGAAATCCTATTCATTCTCGTGTGAGGGTGCGGGTGTCCTTAGACACAGATTTCAGTCTGTTTTATATATCATTTCAAAATGAATTTTTCAACCAGAATTATTAAGAATTTCAAAGGTTTTTCAGACTCAATGATTCTATGTAATTTAGACCCGCCGAAGCAGGTCTTTTTTTATTTCAGCATAATCTCTCTATCCTCAGCGCCGAGCATATAAGCACCCTTGGCAAAAGCATCCCTTGCAAGAAGCTCTGCTACATCAACCCTATCGAACAGCATCCATATTTCTTTCTCTTTCGGAGTCAGTTCATGGCTATGGTCAAACAAATGCTCAAGTCCCAATCCTTCAAGCAATGCCGACTTTGCTGCTTTGTATTCCTCAGCTCTGCCAACATATTCGTCGTTCCTTTCCTTGGAAAATGCCTCGATATTGTCAGCTCTCAGATGCTCGTAATACTCGTCCATAAAGATTCTATCCATACTCGTTGACCTCCATAACAAAAAAATAAGGGCAGACCCTTTTACAGCTATTGTAGCTATGTAAAAGGATCTGCCCTTGCAGTTACTATAATGTTTTTGCCAGCGACTTCAGGAGTGCTGCCATTTCCGGATTTTGCAGAAGCTTCAGAAGAAGTTCTTTATCATCAGCGGAGCTTTCCGTTGCGGCTGGTTGAACCGGCTCAGGCGTTGCCTGTCTGCCTGAGTAGAACGCAGCTTCCATTCTTTCAGCGTTCAGTCTGCGGTCATCGTCGATGATATGGGAGTAAACATCCGCTACCATCTTGACCTGTGCATGACCGGAATCGCCTTGAACGGATTTCATATCGCCGCCGTTCAGCTTCAGCTTGTAAGTGATACTGGAATGTCGGAGACTATGGAAAACCACTTTCGGCAGTCCCTTCTCCTCAATCAGCTTATTGAAAGCACGGTTGATAACCTGCCCCTCAATCGGCTTGCCATTGGAAGAACAGAAAACCAGATTGAAGTCTACGAACTCGTCACCGAAAAGGTCTTTCAGTTCTTCGATGTCAGCCTTTCGCTGTACCAACATTTCCGCTACGGTTTTCGGTAAGAACACCTTGCGGACACTTGTTTTGGTCTTAGGAGTTTTGAGAACCAATGCGGTATGCGTACTGGCGAAGGTCGGTGGGAACTTGAACATGATGTCCTTACCGTCCAGATCTGCCATCGCTTCACGATTTACTCTCTGCAACTCCTTTTCAACGAAGATGCTTGCCTGACCAAGTTCAATACTGGTGGGGGAAATGTCAATACAGTCCCAGGTAAGCCCCAGAAGCTCGCCCATTCGCAGGGAACAGGAGAAGGCAAGGTTAATAGCCAGACGAAGAATATCATCGTCACAGGCTTCCAGAGCCTTCTGGAGCACTTCTGCTGTCCAGATATCCCTGGTCTTGTGTTCTTCTTTCGGCAGCGTAGCGTGCTCCACAGGGTTTCTGGTCATCAATTCCCACTTGACCGCTTGATTGAAAGCATTTCGCAATGTCTTGTGAACCTCTCGGACAGTATGCGGAGTCAGATATTCTGTACGGGCTTTTACATACTTAGAAGAAACCGCTTTGACAGAAAGCAAATCTCGGTAATACTTGTCCATGATTCTCGGCGTGACATCCTCCAGCTTCATATCACCGATGAGGGGACGAATATAGTTTGCAATCAGGCTCTTTCTGCTTTCATAGGTAGACATCGCCCAGGTGTTCACACCATAGATTGACATATACTCATCCAAAAGATCATTGACGGTTTTAGCAGAAGGGGGAATAAAGGTTCCGGACTCCTGCTCATATTCAACCTGCAACTTCCTTTTCTTTGCTTCGGCATTCGTTTCAAAGGTTTCCCACTTCTGACGCTTGTTGCCGTTCTCATCGGTGTATGTATAAACCACAGAATACTTCTTTTTTCTCTTAACGATAGATGCCATGTAATCAGCTCCTTTCCTGTCTATCTTCCGCTAACTGGTAGCGGGTCTGATTGTGATACCATTTTTCAAAGCTCTCTTTGGTAGCTCGCTTATACCTGCCAACCTTGATAAGCTCAAAATCTTCATTGGCAACGATATAGTAAATGGTCTGACGATGTACCCCAAGCATTCTTGCCATTTCCGGCAGACCGTAGGTGGATGCCATAATATCTGCATCCAGTTCCTGATCCTCTACCGTGCGGTAATCGGTTTGAGAAGCATACCATCTTTCAAAGCTCTCCTTTGTCACTCTGCGCTTGCCCAGGACATCGACCACATCAAAATGCCCTTTGGCAACCAGTTCGTAAGCAGTCGCTTCTTTCAGCCCAAGGCGCTGTCCAAGCTCCTCCATTGAATATGTAGTTTTCTTCAATTCCTCGCCGGGAGGGGTTCCATCGACCTTCTGGTATTTGAACTGATTGGCATACCATTCTTCAAAGCTGTCGATCATCACCCTCATGGTGTTGCCGACAAGAATGGTTTTGAAGTAATTCTTCTTAATGAGCCAGTATGACTCCGTTTTACCAAGACCGAGCATCCTGCCCATTTCCAGAACAGACATACTCGTGCGTTTTCTCATTTCCGCCATCGTACAACCTCCTATGTAAAAAATGTAGCCATGTGTTTCTTGTCATGGCTACATTTTATCGAACTCTCAATATGTTTTGAAGTTTGTCGCCGGGTTGTACGACGCCCTTGACAAATCTTACATTTGATGATCCAACCACTCATCAAAACTCTTTTTGGAGATTCTGATACTGCCACCGATGCGGACGCTATGGAAAACTTTCTTTTTCACAAGGTTGTATGCGCTGGTTCTGCTGATGCCCAGAATATCCTGAATCTCATCAACCGTATAGGTTCTCTTATCAAACTGAACTGCGTTAGCAGCCATCGCTTCTTCGGTGCGCTGATTCATGGCAGCGATTCTTTCTTCAAACATTTATGTTCACTCCTTCGCTCTCTTTGCTTTATGTTTTGGGGAACGCTTTTTCAGCTGTTCCATTGCCAGGCTGACAGATAAGGCTTTCTCAATCGCTACCATTTCACGGGGCGTTACCTTACCTAAGTAATTATCAATCCTGCTTTTATCAATGGTACGAATCTGTTCCAGCTGAACAACGGACGCTTCTTTGAATGCAGGATTGTCGTAAATAACAAAGTGCGTCGGCATATTCGCTTTCTTATGGATTCTGGTGGTGACCGTTGCCACAATCAATGTGGGAGCGTGTTTATTACCGGTATCGTTCTGAATGACGATAACCGGACGGATGCCGCCTTGTTCCGACCCAACTACCGGGTCCAGCTTGGCGCAATAAATATCACCACGGCAATATACCCAATTTTCTTTCATCATGTGCCATGACCTCCTTTCGTTGGCTATGTAATAACTGACTGCCAGAAAGGAATCAGGCAGTCAGTCCAAAAGTCTATGTGTCCCATATTTGCCACGCACCCCTGGGAAAGAGGGCTTACGCCCTCAGGGAATCACCGAACGACTGATTGCGAATCAGTTCCATAGGAATCTAACCTCTGCCGGGTTCTCCGCCAGCTCCGTAGAGAAGTATCTTTAATCCTGTTGCTTTCATGGCCGTATTGGGAGCAACCCAATATTTACAAGCCAGTATTGATCGCTGGCATCGGGAGAGAGACAAGCGCTTAATTTATAGAAGAAAGTCGTTCTGTTTCTCTATCCGATACGTCTCGGCGTACCGCTGATGTGGCTGATGCTCTCGCACCGGCAACAGGAACGTATTCGATGACTGTGTATTCAGTTTTCAAGGATCAAGCAGCCGATTTTCTTTGGCTGTATCTAAATTGTACCTGTTCCTCATGCAAGTTTTTATTGCCTCGTAGGTATAGTTTTGAGGTTATTCACGACCTAAAAATATGTAATCAAGGGTTGTCTCAAAGCGCACAACCAGTTCGATTGCCAAATCAATAGAGATACCTCTGTTGCCGGTTTCAATTCGTGCAATGGTGTTTGCGGCAACACCTAACTGCTCCGCAAGCTGTTCCTGTGTAAGCCCATGTTCCTTTCTCAAGGCTTTAATTCTTTTTCCGCTTTCAACCAAGTCGTAATACATTTTCGTTCCTCCGTGTTTTTGAATTTGTGAAGTTGCAAAATCAAAAACAGCGGGAGGAGATCGTGCCCGATTCTCAATACCCTTTGCCATCTGCCTGTCCTCCTTGCAGGCATAAAAAAAGAGCCGGAGTAAATTACTCCAAGCTCTCGTTCATGCCTTTGTGTTAATTATGGGGGAAAATAGGCAGGTATAAAAAAAGCCCCGTACCCATTACAGGCACGAGGCGTAACTCTCTCTATTCAATTTTATGCCGCTATCTCCCAGCATAGCCATTTTAACACTGGACAAGTCGGACTTTCAGTAGGGGAACCGTCGTATTTTCATCGGATTTTAGTCGGACTAAAATCCTGTCTTAGCATTCACAATAACACAATGCTTCTTCCTCCCGGGCACTTTCCAGGAAATCTTTCAATTTAGGAATGGCTGTTCCCCAAAGTGACAGACCAAATAACAGTATCGCTTCTTTCTTTCGGTCATAGTAGGTGCTGCGTTCCATATTCAAAACCTCCAGCATTTCTGATTCCCTGTACTTGAAGCGGTTGAGATATGCCTTTGAGATAATCTCACAGTACAGAGCGCCTTTATCTGGATATTCTCTGATTTTCAACATAGCCATATCTACCAGTTCAATGATCCACTTTGTCTCAAATAAGCTGCGAATGCGTTCTTCAAATCGTTCTCTCGCTTCATCCGGAGCAAAGTTCTCCAGATAAATCAATGCACCATCTAAGCTGTCACCGTAAGTACAAATAAGGGTATCACATACATCATTCGCACGATCAATGGTAGACCAGCACACCTCTCGATATATGGATAAAATCAGCTTTGCTCTTTCATACAGAACCTTCTCGTCAATGTTCTGCATCCGGCAAAGCATTCGAATACTGCTTAATACCTGTGTATTATATCTGCTCATTCAGAATCTCCTTTCAGCCTAATCCATAAAATAAGAATTCCTTTCTAACTCCTGTCACTTGGCTAAAGGGAAACAAATACCATGGGACAAGAATGACTATAACTTCCGATATTTGATTAAAATAACAGAAGTGAAATCGGAAGTTCTTGACTTTATAAAAGTTCCGATATATAATTAAGTGGAATTAAAACTTCTGTTATGATTCTTATTATAGCATTTTCCAGAAGTTTGTCAACAAATAATCGGAAGTTACGAATAAATATTTTTTGAAAGGAAGGATACTACCATGACATTTGGAGAAAAAATTAAAGAAGCTCGTTTGGCTATGAACCTATCTCAAACGGAGCTTGCCCAGATGACCGGCATTTCCGAAAGATCCCTTTACACCTATGAGCAGCTCGGAACACTCCCCAGAAAAAGCAACATCAGAAAACTTGCTGAAGCACTGCATATCTCTGTGTCCTATCTTTTGGACGAATCTGAAACGGATAGCCAGAGCCATATAGATCAGGATATGTTTATTTTAGAGGCAAAGGAAAACTTCGGTTCAAAAGGAGCAAAAGAAGCTCAGGAAGTGTTGGGTCGTGTAAATTCTCTGTTTGCCGGTGGAGAATTGGACGAGGACGCAAAAGATGTATTCTTCCAGGCGATTATGTCAGTTTATATGGACTCTAAGAAAACAGCACGGGAAAAGTACACTCCGAAGAAATACAGAAAGCATAAAGATAAAGAGTAAAATCCTCAAGCACAGAATATGTTTTCTGTGTGCGATTCGGAGGTGAAGCAAATGAAAACGGCAGAGCATATCATTGAAACTGTCGATAAGCTTGTGCGAAAATATCACACCAGAGACCCTTACGAGCTATGTCAGCTGTTAGGTATCAAAATCCACTATTACGATTTACAGAAGAAATTGAAGGGCTTCTTCTATTACCAGTCCAGACAAAAGAATATCGTGATAGATCACAATGTGAACGGTATCCTGGAGCGTATATTAGTCGCACATGAATTAGGACACGCTGTCCTGCATACAAAAATCGCTATGATGCACGGCTTTCAAGAAATGGAAGTTTTTGATGATAGATCAATCGAAGAAAATGAAGCAAACTTCTTTGCGGCGGAGCTTCTGTTAGAAGATGGGAAAGTCCTGGAATGCCTTTCGGAACACACATTTTTTGAAACGGCTAAAATGCTCTATGTACCGGCAGCATTATTAGACTACAAATTCAGCCTGCTCCACGAAAAAGGAGAGCTGGTAAATTCGATGTATATTCGTAAAGCAGATTTCCTGAAAGAAGATCTTCATGCCTACGATAACGACATTGGTTATGGCGATATATGAATATCTATTTTTATATCTTTACAGAAAAAGTCCACCAGTACGATGCGTAGTGCATCATGACTGGTGGACTTTTTGCTTCTTAAAGAATCAGTATATTGTGCTGCAAAAAAGAACCCCATAGCAGTTCACTCTGTACCGTCAATGGGCTTCTTTTTCATTATATCAATCAAGCTCCGCTTTTTTTATCATCTCTTGCTGGTCAATCAAGACATCAATCAACTTTCCTACGGTTATCAATGTTGTTACATTACACTTTTTCAGTTTTGCAGCAATCTCATTATCAATGATGCTGTCGCATTTTGCATATGGGGTATCCAGTAAAAAATAGTCAAAGTTCTTTTCCAAGACGAATGCCAGTTTTAGAAGCATTGCCAAAGAAACTTTCGTCTGTCCAACTTCAACATGGCTCATATGATTGTTCGAGCAACCAACCAACGCACCCAAATCAGCCTGACTATAACCCTTTTCCAGTCGGGCAGCTCTAATGCGCTGACCAATCTTAACGTAATCAATTTCCGGTTGCGTTTCAATCACCTCCATGCTGTGTATGATTCTGCTATACATTATAAAATGTACCAAAAATCTCAACAACCAACATCGGGTGCAAGTTGCATTTATAAATGCAATATGATAAAATTTTATAGGCAGATTGCATTAAATGATAGAATGAAAAGAACCCCAAGACGACAATATGAGCTATCTTGAGGTTCTTTAAAATAAAAAATTCGTAGAGTACATTACTCCACGAATCGCATTCTTCTCTGTTTTTTTTAGTTTATATCTTTATTTTACAAATTGTCGCACTGTTTGTCAATATGTTAGGGACATAAAACACGAGGTTTTGCACAAAAATCCATCTTAGAAAGTTCCAAAGTCACAATTTGCCGTCAGAATTATAGTCATATTGAAGGAGGTGTACCTTATGGCACGAAAAGGAGAAAATATTTACAAAAGGAAAGACGGCAGATGGGAAGGAAGATACATTAAGTCCCGATCTTCTACAGGCAAAGCCAATTACGGTTATGTTTATGCAAAGTCATATCGAGAAGTCAAGGCAAAACTTATCAGTCAAAGTTCGTGCACGAGTAATTCTGTCACTGTCGATCCAGAAATTAGCTCAGATCAATTTGAACAGGTTGCTATGGAATGGTTTCAAGCTATATGTCCTAAAGTGAAGGAATCTACAAGCAACAAATATAGGAATCTTCTCAGCTCGTATATACTTCCTGTGTTCGGAAGCAAACAATTGCGTGATATAACACACGAGTTTATTGAAACGCAGTGTAATTTTTTCCTTGTTTCTGGTGGATTAAAGGAGAATGGACTTTCCTCTAAAACTGTTTCAGATATTTTATCTCTAATTCGAAATGTCTTACAATTTGCCACCCGAAACGGGAAAGCCATTTCTTGTGACGCACGATCTATACAGATAAAACGTCAAACGAAGGAAATGAGAGTTTTGAGTCGTGCTGAACAGGAAAAATTATGCCAATACTTGTATTCTAATCTTGATTCCTGCAATATTGGTATATTAGTATGTTTATTCACTGGT
This sequence comes from Clostridium sp. MCC345, assembly GCF_018785345.1. Taxonomy (NCBI): domain Bacteria; kingdom Bacillati; phylum Bacillota; class Clostridia; order Eubacteriales; family Clostridiaceae; genus Clostridium; species Clostridium sp. MCC345. The sequence goes on along the minus strand of NZ_WQPP01000006.1, from coordinate 29,845 downwards.
CTCAGAGTAGGTGAAATTTGTGCGTTACGATGGGAAGATGTTTCATTCTCAGATTACACAATCCACGTGCATCAAACGCTCCAGAGAATCCAAGATAGAACCAACAGTGAATACAAGACAAGGATTGTTGTTACCACACCAAAAAGTGCTTGCTCCATCCGTACTATTCCAGTACCCCATGGCTTAATGACTATTCTTACAGCACACAAAGCTTCTTCTACTGGCTACATCCTAACCAATAGCGATCAGAATCCATTAGAACCAAGAACCATGCAAAATCATTTTAAGAAGGTATTGAAAAACAGCGGAATCACCTCCGCAAATTATCACTCGTTACGTCATACATTTGCTACAAGGTGCATAGAGCTTGGATTCGATGTAAAAAGTCTCAGCGAAATATTGGGTCATGCCAGCGTGAATATTACAATGAATCGCTATGTACACCCATCCATGGATTTAAAAAGAGAAAATATGCAACGGCTTTCTGATTTATTAGCCGTCAAATAAATTGTCAACACCGTCAAATAATGCTGAGTTTTCAGTGTTTGGCGGTGTTTTTTCGTGGAGTAATGTACTCTACGAAAGAGTATACCCAGGAGGAGATTTATTGATTCAATTTGTAGGGCGAGATGCTTATAAGCAGTTTTGGAATTTTAGTAAAGATGAGAAAGAGAACTTGGCCACTCAATTGGCGATTGAGTTACCCGCACTCAGAGGAAAAGTTGGTGCATCACAAGAAGAAATTGCTTCGGCTGTTGGTATTTCACGACAAACTTATAGTGCCTACGAAAATCGGACACGCCCAATTCCATGGAGTTTATATCTAGCACTATTGTTTTATTTTGATTACATTCCAAGTACACATTATATGATTCGCCAGCTTGAATTATTCCCAAATGAATTAGACGAATGTTGGTTAGCTGGTAGAGTTTTTATTGAGGAAGAAAAATGAGCGAATATTCACAGCAAATAAAAAGGGATATTACATGAACAAAAATATAAAATATTCTCAAAACTTTTTAACGAGTGAAAAAGTACTCAACCAAATAATAAAACAATTGAATTTAAAAGAAACCGATACCGTTTACGAAATTGGAACAGGTAAAGGGCATTTAACGACGAAACTGGCTAAAATAAGTAAACAGGTAACGTCTATTGAATTAGACAGTCATCTATTCAACTTATCGTCAGAAAAATTAAAACTGAATACTCGTGTCACTTTAATTCACCAAGATATTCTACAGTTTCAATTCCCTAACAAACAGAGGTATAAAATTGTTGGGAGTATTCCTTACCATTTAAGCACACAAATTATTAAAAAAGTGGTTTTTGAAAGCCATGCGTCTGACATCTATCTGATTGTTGAAGAAGGATTCTACAAGCGTACCTTGGATATTCACCGAACACTAGGGTTGCTCTTGCACACTCAAGTCTCGATTCAGCAATTGCTTAAGCTGCCAGCGGAATGCTTTCATCCTAAACCAAAAGTAAACAGTGTCTTAATAAAACTTACCCGCCATACCACAGATGTTCCAGATAAATATTGGAAGCTATATACGTACTTTGTTTCAAAATGGGTCAATCGAGAATATCGTCAACTGTTTACTAAAAATCAGTTTCATCAAGCAATGAAACACGCCAAAGTAAACAATTTAAGTACCGTTACTTATGAGCAAGTATTGTCTATTTTTAATAGTTATCTATTATTTAACGGGAGGAAATAATTAAACTATGTTTTGAACCATGAATTAAATAAAAATGACTCTCAATTATTGGAAGTCAATTTATTAAACCAATTAAAGCTTGCAAAACGTGTAAATCTTTTTGATTATTCTTTAGAAGAATTACAAGCCGTTCATGAGTATTGGCGGTCAATGAATCGTTACTCAAAACAAGTTTTGAATAAAGAGAAAGTGGCTTAATATGGCAAATATAGTCAATTTTACTGACAAACAGTTTGAGAATCGCTTAAATGATAATTTAGAAGAATTGGTTCAAGTAAAAAAGCGGTTGAATCGCCAACCGCTTTTTTACTTGGTGGGCAATCAGGGTCAGGGAAAACCAGTTTGCGAAGAAGATGATTGAGCAGGCAGGAACAAAGTGATAAATTCAAATTGTGAGGGAAAATACAGATGAATCAAGGAAGAATTATTGTGATTACAGGCTCACCGGGGACAGGAAAAACAACAACTGCGTCAATTGTCGCAAAGGAATCAGATATGGATAAATCAGTGCATATGCACACCGATGACTTTTTTCATTACTTAAGCAAAGGCGCAATACCACCACATTTGCCAGAATCCAACAAGCAAAATCTGGTTGTCATTGAAGCCTTTTTAGAAGCTGCAAAGCGATATGCTCGTGGCGGATATGATGTAATTGTAGATGGGATTGTCGGGCCATGGTTTTTGGAGCCATGGAAAGCTCTTGCCCAAGAAGATTACGAGGTACACTATATTGTATTAAGAGCGAGTAAAAAAGAAACTATGAAGCGAGCTGTGGAACGCTCAAAATTAGATAGAAAAACAAATATTGAATTAGTGGAAACAATGTGGGAGCAATTTTCCGGTTTGGGGATATATGAATCAAATGTCATAGACACAACTACATTCACAATTAAAGATACGGTTTCCGCAATAAAAGAAAGAGTTGCATGTGGGACGTCTTTACTATCTTAGACATTCCCATTTGTCAGGAAGATAGCAAAGCCAGCCGAGCCAGTCAACGGTCAAGATGAACGGCGCATTTCATGCGCCGCCGTTGACAGTCACGCCCGTCTTTGCTAAAAAGTAATCAAGGCGGGAAAGCCCTAAAATGGCTTCCCGCCCATTTCAATTTTTAGAAAAGAAACGCTCCAAAATCAGAAAGAGAGCGTCCAAGCACTTTGAGGGATTGGCCGCCTTGTCCACCCATTCAGCGGGACAGCGGGCGGAGGTCAAGGCCGGGTGTAAACCCGTTCATTTCAGCTTAGAAACCCTTCATAAAACGGGCTTATTTAGCGATATAAGGCTTTATAATAGAGAAGGAGTGAAACTTCTATTCAAGTTTAGAAACGCCTTCCATTAGTCCGAAAGAGACCTTAGAAAGAGAATTAAATCGTAAAGTATCAGGGAAAGAAATTCAACCGACTTTGGAGAGAATAGAGCAAAAAATGGTTCAAAATCAACACCAAGAAACCCCTGAATTTAAAGCAATTCAACAAAAATTGGAAAGCTTGCAGCTACCTACACCACCAATACCCAAAACACCTAAACTTCCAGGACTTTAAACCTTAAAAAAGGAAAAGAGTAGTTACCAAAAAACGGTAACTACTCTTTTTTTATAAAAACCTTTCCTCATGTTTGAAAAGCTGATCGAGAAATAAAGCACACAACGGTATTCTTTCTTTTTTCAGTTGGTACATTTTGCAGTCTGTAACGTGTCATTTACTGTTTGTTACCTTAACATATCCAGTCGAAAACACAAGGGTATATAAACGAGCAAGCTCGCCCTTGTGTTTTCTTTGTGTCTATGTTGCGTTCTCGTCACAGCAAACGACACGAACACACTGGCGAAAATGAACCAACAAAACGAAAAAAGAAAGGAGCGTATACTTCACAGACGGTGTTAAGGATACTTACCAGATGAAACCGTACATTGCACCGACCGCTGCTGAGTTGGAACAATTTCTTTCCTCTCTAAATTAAATCTTGCCGAAGCAGTGATGTGTCAGACTTTCCTGACACATCGCCGCTTTGCACTTCACAAAATCCGCTGCCAGGAGGTGATGAAATGAGTATGGTAAATGCTGACTCCGTTCAGCTATTCGCAATGCTGAAAAAAATGCAGGATTCCATTTCCTCCATCGAAACTACCAAAAAATCTGTAAAGATGAAATATGAACAGTTAGGTGCTGGATGGCAAGATAAAAAATACAACGAGTTGGGCGTGGTTGTAAGAGACTGCAACAAGGCTCTCAATGACATATTGGTAATTATGCTTCAAGCAGAAAAATATGTGGCTTTACTCGCCAAGAGCCTTAGTGAATACGAAAGTGTTCAACTAGGATCTACAAATGGAATATCTGCAAGCACACCTCAGACCAGTAGTTTTGCTGTTACACCATCAAGTGCAGATACAACCACCTTTGAGTCAAATACCTTTGGTTCTAATCTTGCATTTGTTCAAGACAGACTATCAGCTGAACGATATTTTTCCCGTGGAAATCACTATGAAGAATATCGAGATTATTGGGAGAACGGGAACTATACCTTTTCTCGAAATGAAAATCCAGAACTCGTATACGTTAGAGCAAGGGATATTGAAGGAGTTTATCTCAGTGACCGAGAACTTGGGAACCCGGAAGGATTTTGGACACGGAATGGTCGAGAGGGATGGTCGAGAGAAAACATTCTAAGGCGAGCTTCGCACATCCAAGATGTTCGTCAAAATACTGAGTCAGGAATGTCTTTGGATGAGCTTTCACAAAACCCAGTGTTAGATGATACCATTCGTAGCTATTACAATAATCCTGTCCAGGTTGCGCAGGTAGGTTCTTATTATGTATTTCAGAGTGATGGGCGACATCGAACACTTGCAGCTCAATCGCTTGATACATATATCCCGGTTTTAGTAACAGGTAGCTACACTCGAAATGATTAACAAATGAGGAGGTGAGTGTTTGAGCAACGTAAATGCTGATGCAACTCAATTACTGACAATACTGAAAAATATGCGGACCTCCATTTCTTCTATCGAAACTACAAGAAGTTCTGTGAAGATGAAATATCAGCAATTGGGAATTGGATGGAATGACAAGAAGTACGATGAGCTGGGAACTATCGTAAAAGATTGCAACAAAGCCCTGAATGATATTTTACAGATTATGCTTCAGGCCGAAAAATACGTTGCTTCACTTGCCAAAAGTGTACAAGAATATGATAATGTTAATTTGGACACTCCTTCTGCACGAAATTCTTTCCTCCAGGGTCTGCAAACACCTAATGTTGGTAATTCGTCTTATCAGTATTGCCTTGGCGTGCTAACCCAAGGTAGCACACCAGACGGATATATCGCTGTTATATCACAACGCCATGAAAATGCAGAGCAGAATGTCAGAGAAGTGTTTGACCATTTCGCTGGTAAACTGATGATACAAGATTCTGAATATCCACCGGATCAGACAGCACATTACTCACCGGGAAATTATATAGGGCATTCACGAGGAGTCTACTACAATGCAGCTTCTGATATGACAAATCCAAGAGGTGCAGGAACAACTTATTTCCACGAGCTTGCTCACATGATCGACCATGCTTCGTGCAACTATCGGAGCAATCTATCCAATACTCCAGAATTTGCTGAGGCACTGGTTGAGGACGGACAAAGAATCCTGAGCTTATATAACAATCTTCCAGTGGAAAAGCAAACTGCTTTTCTGACCCGTATTAGGCAGGATTCAGCTCACTCCTTCTCGGACTTAATTGATGCGACAACAAATGGTCAATTGCACGGAAATTATGGTCACTCAAGGAACTATTGGACGAGACCGGGCAATCTACAAGCAGAAGCCTTTGCCCACTTTTTTGAAGCGTCTATGGGAGACCAAGGCAAATTAGAGCTATTAGCAAATTTCTTTCCTACAGCGTTTGGTATTTTTTCTTCAATGATTGATTCTATTAGACCAGATAATCATGTTAGGGTCTTGAGCAGAGAAAGGTAGGTGCATACAATGGACAAAAACAAGAGCGTTGCAGATTTTATGAATAGCTTCCTTAATACACCTGAACCGAAAATTGATAATGAGTATTATGAAATCGAAGAACAGTATTTTCGGCAATTCGGTCATGGTGTCCCAAGGGAAATGTTGCCTGATAGCATTTCAACGGAACAAATTAAACAAGCCATGAAAAAATGCATTCTTTCCAAAAAGGATAATCTCTTTGAACTATTAGGCATCATTATCAACGATAATTATTTATATTAAGAAAAGGAACGACGACATGGATGAAGACAACATTATAACTTTGAATGATGAGAATGGGAACGAAGTTGAATTTGAATTTCTTGACTTAATACCGTATCGCCAGAACGAATATGTTGTCCTGCTTCCTATTGGAGATTCGGATGGGCAAGTTGTTATTTTGCAGCTGAAAGAAATTGACGATGAAACAGAAGAATATGTTGGTGTTGAAAACGAATTTGTGTTAGAGACTGTCTTTGCTCTGTTCAAAGAGCGAAACAAAGATTTCTTTACATTTGAGTAATTAAACAATGCAAGCTCAAACCAACAACACGATAAAAGGGGGGTGCATTATGGATATTTGGCATCGTGTAGGCAGAATTGTTCGCTTCTCAAACTTAGGAACTCTTCTGTTCTTTACTCTTAATATTCTGCTGATTGTTGCTGTGTTCGGTTCGTCAGGAAGCATTGTTGAACTGATTTGTATTTACTTTTTCACAGTAGCTATCAGCTTATCCCCATTAGGCGAAATGTGCCTGGCTGCCTTCGCAGGAGCAAGCGATATAAAAAGAGTAGATATAAAACTTCGAGTTGTCCCGCTGGTTCAATATGTTTTAGATAAAGCAAAAGAGAACACATCATACTGTCCTAAAAAAGTGAAAGTGAAGATTATCCATGATCCTGCTCCAAATGCATTTGCTCTAGGTAGGCAAACACTATGCATAACTGACGGATTGCTTTTACTCTCCGATGATATGATACTTGGAATTCTCGCCCATGAGATCGGACATCTCTCATACGGACATACTGTTATCCAATTATTGATTGGCGGGGGCAATATATTTATATCCGGGTGCCTCCTGTTAATCAAAATATCCTACTGGATTTTTTCTGCAATCATGGGGCTGTTCGCAATATGCTCTCGTAGTGGTGTAATGGGTATAATTACCGCAGTTTTCGCAGGAATATCAACAGCACTTTCTTGGTTATGGGTAAAGTTCTGTATGCTTTTTCTGATGTGGTCTATGAGACAAAATGAGTATCTGGCTGATGAATTTGCTTATAAAATTGGTTTTGGTCTTGAATTAGCGACGGTATTAGACCAACATATCTCAGATGTTCCGCATGATGGTTTTCTCAGTGCAATATACTCAACTCATCCATGCAACGATGATAGGGTTGCAGCATTGCAAAATTTAGGTGTACCCTATTCTCGATACTAAATTCATAATCTCACAAATTGGCAAGCAGTGTAAACCTGTACAGGTTCACTCATTTTCTCGATTTTCCCTTCGGTGCAATCTTCGCAAATTTGCTTGTTGGGGAAGCATCCCCAATCCCCTTTGAACATCATCTGCCGATGATGGCTACACGATTTTCAATCGTTTCTCAAAGAACAGTAGAATAAAAATTTGCCCATGGTTGAAAGCACCGAAATCGAAAAGCAAAAAAGCAGCCACGATCCGCACCCTTTGGGGAGTGCAGACCGTGGCTTTTTGCTTTAACGGAAGTTCTTCTTTTCCTCTTTCTCTTTCTCTTTTTCCTGCTCTTTCTGCCTGTCGATATTCAAAATCGTTTCAACCGTCCGTTTGGCAATCAGCAGTTCTTCTTTCTCTTTTCTGATCTGACGGTACTCAGCGTAGTCCTACTTTTTCTGGACTGCCAGCTGATGAAACTCCTCATACAATGATTGCATGGACGGGAGCTTTGTAATCTGCAATTCATCAAAGGCTTGCTTCGCCGCTTTATGAATTGTGATTTCCTGACGGTGTTCTTCAAAGAATTTTTTGCTATATCCAGACTTGCGGTACTCGATATAAATTTGCCTTGTGTTGCGATAATTTTTGATGTGCTGCTGCAACGCCTGAACCTCAACCATACGTTTCTCTGCGACCTTGATAGAATCAGAAAGCGCATCGAACCGGGCAGACAGATTTTCAATATGAGCAGTCAGATCGTCGTAGTTGCCCAAGCCTTTTTCTTTCAGTAGGATTACCGTTCGGGCAGCTTCTTTTCGGTTGAACTTCTTCGCCCACTTTTCATAACCGACCGTCTTGCCCTCGGCCATCTTTGCCTGAATATCAATCAGCATCTGGAACTGCTTCGGGGCAGGAGCCTTGGCAGAGCCGCCTTTTGATTTGTGCAGGTTCTTGCCGGAGATAACCGCTTGAATTTCCTCTTTGCTATATCCTTCGCCCAGGGAACGCAGCCGAATGAAACGCTTCTGATTCTCGCCCTTGAACGCAGGCTGCTTTCCATCCTTGAACTCAAATCCCATGTCAGCCAGAGCCTGAACAAAGCCATCAAAGCTCTTTGGTTTCTGCTTCAGCACCGCATCAATCGCATCACATAATTCGTCACGCTGGGTACGCTTCTTGGGATAAACAGTTCTTTTCTGGCGCTCCCGATACGGCTTCGGTGTAATAATGGACAGCCCGTGTTCCAGGCAAACCATATCACTGAGTCTTTGCACCGCCAGACCGGAAAGAAAGAAGTTTTTGAATTTCCGTGTGGCATCCAGCGAGGTCGAATTATAAATGATATGATTGTGAATGTGGGATTTGTCGATGTGGGTCGCAACGATGAAAGCGTGTTTTCCCTTTGTCCATCGCATCGCTGTTTCATAGCCGACTTGGTTCGCTTCTTCCGGGGTGATTTCTCCCGGCTTAAAGGACTGGCGTATCTGGTATGCGATGATATTGTTCTTCTGCTGTCTGCCGGTAATATGCTGATACTGCCGTTTGGAAAGCAGAAATTCCTCATCTGCTGTCTTTGGATCACACTCATAGGAACTGATAAATTCGCCATCATTGGTTTTTGCGGCATTTTGTGAGTAGTCGGTTCTGTCTGCCAAACATTGAGCGACCGTCTTTCCCTTATTCACATGGAGTGCAATCAATCTTGTCGCTGCCATTCCCATCACTTCCTTCCCAAAAAGAAAAAGCCACCGGTCGGTGACTTTTCTCTGATATTATCTTATGACCTGATAAATGCTCCCAGACTTTCTCCAATATTCTCGACTTTCATAACAGCCCAGACGAGCAAGAACACCGCTGCTATTGTCGCAATTCCAAGAACCACAAGAATAAGCAGGGACTGCCACAAAGCCTTTACAATGCAGTAAATCGCAGATCCGCCAATGACCAAGAGCAATAAACCAATTACATAGGACACAACATTTGTAAGCAGATTTCCAAGAATGCAAATCACTTTTACAACGAACAGCACCGGCAGTGCCAATATCTTCAATACCAGCTTCATAGGCTCAACCCCTTTCTTTTAATTATATTGTACAAGGGTATCTGCCATAACGCAATGATGTCAACCCTTATGTAAAAGCCGCAGCCGAAACTGCGACTTCCCAACAAGTTGTCGGATTACTGGATTGAGGACAGGCGAACAAGAACTTCTCTCATGTCCGTCCAGATCTCCTCCAGCCGTTTTTGCAAATCCTCAATGTCAGCACGATAGATGCTGCCTGTTTCGTTCGCTCGCTTTGCGTACTGGTTCAGGTTGTTGGAGCAGATTCGCAGGAGCGAAACCAGGGCTTTCACATCCTGCAAATCCAGTCTGATACAGTAACCATCCAGAGCCATTTTCCGCAGATAGGCTCCCATGCTGCGGATGCCAAGCTCGTCCATCTTCTCATGGATTCGCTCGACCTCCTCCTTGGATGCAAGGAAATGAACATCCTGATCTCGCTTTGCCATTACAACACCTCCTCACGGGTTTCAGAGTATTTTGCAGGCGGGATATGCTCCGCTTTGGATTTCAGATCAGCCAACACAGAAGGACGCTCTGACTCGCTTCTTTCGTCACGATTTTCCACAGAGTCCTCCATATTCAGGGCTGCATCCAGTTCTGCCAGTCGCTGACTTTTGGCTGTCAGCTCTGCTTCCTGCGGGAACGGTTTTCCAACCTCCGCCTTGGCTGCTTCCTGCTGATTGTAGAGATTATTCAACTGCTCATTGGCTCGTTCTAAGCGCTCAAGGATGCCTGCAAGGGCATTGTCCAGTCGGGTGATATTTCCTCGTGCGTCCGTTCCAAGGGCTACTCTGTGGCTCACAGCGCCCTTCAGGGTCACATCGAACTCGTTCCGGAAACTGTCAAACGAAAGCTCCATCTGAAAGCCACGGTAACTGCCAAGAGGAACCGGATCGGCACTTTTCGTGTCCTTACAAGCCGCAAGGAGGATTTCACCGGCATCTGCCTTTTCGGTGTAGGCTTTGCCCATGATTTCCATGCCGCAAAAGCCATCGGCAATCTGCGGGTGTGCTTCCACGGTTTTAATATCAGCTTCAAAGCCATGAATATAGCCTGTCTGCTTTTCAATCTCAGCCGGGAAGTATTTCAGAAGCTTATCTTCCATACGGTACTGCTGGCTCTGGTGGTCAGCTTTCAGCACCTTCAGCCTTGCCACATCAATGTCCAAGTCCATCTTTTCCTTGATAAGCGGATTGCCGGCACACAGCGCCTTGATCTCCGCATAGGACAGCGCCTGCTCATCCACATCGTCACAGGAGCGAACCGGTGATTTGGAGGTCATAATCTGAGAAATAAACTTCTGCTTGTTTTCCAAGGTCTGATACAGGTAGGCATCGAAGGTTCCCTCGGTCACATACTGATACACCTGAACCTCTTTGTTCCGGTTGCCCTGACGGATGATACGACCGTTTCTCTGGGTCATATCAGACGGACGCCAACCCACATCCAAGTGGTGAACTGCCACCAATTTGTCCTGGACGTTGGTTCCTGCACCCATCTTTTGCGTACTGCCAAGAAGCACTCGCACCTGCCCGGTACGAACCTTGGCAAAGAGGTCTTTTTTCTTTGCCTCGGTATCTGCATCATGGATAAAGGCAACTTCTTCCGCAGGCACACCGTTTGCAATCAGCTTGGTTTTGACATCATCATAGACATTGAAGGTTCCATCATTTTTCGGTGTGCTAAGGTCGCAGAACACCAACTGGGTCAATTTGTCAGCCTGACCGTCCTGCCAGATACGCAGGATATTTCCCACGCAGGCATTGAGCTTGCTGTCAGGGTCATCGGGTAACAGGGTGTTCATTAGCCGCTGATCCAGTCCCAATTTTCGTCCGTCGCTGGTAATCTTGAGCATATTATCGACGGACGGGTCTACAATACCGGCATGAACATCTGCTGCTCTCTCTGAAAGGGAAGCCACCATATCCTTCTGGTACTCAGAGGGCTGAACCACAACCGTTTCAAACTTTGCTTCGGGAACAGGGAGATGCAACTGGTCAGAGGTCTTGATGTCGGCAACCTCCTTGAACATATTCATCAGTTCAGGCAGGTTGAAGAACTTCGCAAATCGGGTTCTGGCACGATAGCCGGTTCCCTCCGGTGCAAGCTCAATCGCAGTTGTTGTTTCTCCGAAGGTCGATGCCCAGGAATCAAAATGGGTCAGGTTCTTTTGCTGGAGCGTACTGTACTGGAGATAGCGCATGACCGTATAAAGCTCGGTCATCGAGTTACTTACTGGAGTACCGGTTGCAAAGATCACACCACGCCCGCCGGTCAGCTCATCCATATAGCGGCACTTCATAAACATATCCGAAGATTTCTGGGCTTCGGAGGTGGACAGACCTGCCACATTTCGCATTTTTGTGTAGAGGAACAAATTCTTGAACGCATGGCTTTCGTCCACAAACAGCCGGTCTACACCCAACTGCTCAAAGGTAATGACATCATCTTTCTTGTCAGCGGCAAGGAGCTTGTCCAGTCTGGCTTCCAATGATTTTCGTGTTTTCTCCATCTGCTTGATCGTGAAGTTTTCGCCACGCTGCCATTTCAGCTCCGCAATCGCACCCTCGATCTCATCAATCTGCTCCCGCAGCTGCCGTTCCTGTCGTTCGGCAGAAAGCGGGATTTTTTCAAACTGGCTGTGACCGATGATGACTGCATCATAGTCACCCGTTGCGATACGAGCGCAGAACTTCTTACGGTTTGCTGTTTCAAAATCCTTCTTGGTGGCAACAAGGAGCTTGGCACTCGGATAGAGGTGCAGGAACTCGTTTGCCCACTGTAAGGTCAAGTGATTCGGCACAACGAACAGGGATTTCTGGCTCAATCCAAGCCGTTTACTCTCCATAGCCGATGCAGCCATCTCGAAGGTCTTGCCCGCACCAACTTCGTGTGCAAGCAGCGTATTTCCACCATATAGCACATGAGCGATAGCATTTCTCTGGTGTTCACGGAGGGTAATATCCGGGTTCATGCCGCCGAAACGGATATGAGAGCCATCATACTCACGAGGTCTGGTGGAGTTAAAAAGTTCGTTGTACTTGGTGGAAAGGGTTTCTCGTCTGTGCGGATCTCTCCAAATCCAATCTCGGAACGCATCCTTGATTGCCTGCTGTTTCTGCTGTGCCAGGGTAGTTTCTTTTTTATTGAGGACACGCTTCTGCTTACCATCTGCATCTTCAATCGTATCATAGATACGAATATCCTTCAGATTCAGCGTTTCCTCCAGAATCCGATATGCGTTGGCTCGCTCTGTACCGTAGGTGACATACGCCGCCACATCGTTGTAGTTGGGAGAACTCTTACCGTTGATGCGCCACTCTGCGGTCAGCTCGGAGAACTTGACCTCAATGGAACGGCGCAAGTAATACGGCGTTTCAAAGGTTTCCTCCATGAACTGCTGAATATAATCGGCATCAATCCATGTTGCACCCAAACGCACATCAATCTCGGACGCATCCAAGTCCTTCGGCTGTGCTTTCTGCAAGGCTTCCACATTGATGTGGAAGGAAGAATCCCTGTCTGCCGCCATCTGTGCGACACGCAGCTTGCTTCTTACATCACCGGAAAGGTAATCATCGGCAGTCTGCCATCCAACTTCCACAGCATCGGGAGCCATCGGGTCTTTGAAGATCACCCCTCGAAGCTCTGCCTGAATCGCATCGTATTCTCCAGGTGTTCCAAGCAGCTGTGCCATAAACGGCAAATCCACCTTGCCACGCTCACCGATAGAGATTGCCAGAGCTTCGGACGGCGTATCCACGCTCGTCACTCTGCGTTCCGGCTTGATGGTTCGCTTGGTGAACATATCCGCCTTGCTTTTCAGATTGCCGTCCTCATCCACATTTTCCAGAGAACACAGGAGATAGTAGGAGGAATCGTCAGCAAATGCCTGACCATTGGCTCGATTATTGATAAGCCCGTTCTTTGCGGCAAACGCATCGTAGGCATCATTCAGTTCTGCCTGTTTCTGAGTAATCATTTCATCCGGGTAATCCTCAAGCTGATATTCGATCAGCTCGTTGACGATACCACGAAGTTCCACCATGCCCATCACACGGTCTTTTGCTTTCTCATTCAGGTCTACACGGCGCATCAGGGAGTTTTCACGGAAGTACACATTGCCATCCACCACGGTATAAGAGAAATTCTTTACATCCGGGGTTGCAGGAATGGTTTCGATTTCCTTACCCTTGTCAGCTTCGGGAAGCTCCACAGCCTGATAGGTTCCTTGGATGTGGGAAACTGCTTCTTTCAGAAGTTCGGACAGTTCCATGCCCTCAATGGGACGCACTGTAATGTCCATGCCGTAGGCGGTACTTTCTTCCACCGTATCGCCCAGAACCATTTCAGGATGAGCGACAAAGTAGCTGTTCATGGTGTGTCCTTCTTCGGTGCGGTCAAGGTTTACCCATTCCGGTACAATGTCAATCGGATGGTCACGCTTTTGCAGGAACAGGATGTCGGACACGACTTCCGTGCCTGCGTTTTTCTTAAAGGCATCGTTTGGCAGACGGATTGCACCAAGCAGTTCCGCCCTCTGCGCCATATATCGCCTTGCGTCAGAGTTCTTGGAATCCATGGTGTAACGGCTTGTCACAAAAGCGACCACACCACCGGGACGAACCTGATCCAAAGCCTTGGCAAAGAAATAGTTGTGAATGGAGAATCCCAGCTTGTCATACGGCTTGTCGGACACTTTGTAGTTGCCGAAAGGGACATTACCCACAGCCAGATCGTAAAAGTCTCGGCGGTCTGTCGTTTCAAAACCGGCTACTTTGATTTCTGCGTTGGGATAGAGCTTCTGAGCAATTCTGCCGGTGATGGAATCCAGTTCCACACCATACAAACGGCTGCTCTGCATTTCAGGAGGGAGCATACCAAAGAAGTTGCCGATACCCATAGCAGGCTCCAGAATATTTCCTGTTTCAAAGCCCATCTGTCCGACCGCATCGTAGATGGAGCGAATGACCGTAGGGCTGGTGTAATGTGCGTTCAGGGTGGAAGCTCTTGCCGCAGCATATTCATCTTCGGAAAGCAGGTTTTTCAGTGTCTGATACTCCTTCGCCCAATTTCCCTTGTCCGGGTCAAAGGCATCTGCCAGACCGCCCCAACCGACATAATTCGACAAAATCTCCTGTTCTTCGGTAGTGGCGTTCCTGTTCTCGCTTTCCAGTTTGAACAGAGTTTCAATGGCTGCGATGTTTCTTGCGAATTTCTGCTTCGGTCCACCTTCACCGATGTTGTCATCCGTGATGTGGAAGTTCACCGCAGGAACAGGTGGGATTTCTCTGGTGGTGATGGACTGCTCAAGCTGAGCGATAATGTCCATGACTTCGGCATTCTGCCATCCGTCCACCTGGGCATAATCCTGAATGATGGTGTCCTTTCCATCTACGCACTGTACGAAGTCCAGACTACCCGGCAGATCTCTGGTATTCATTGCACCCAGGGCTTTTCTCTGCGTGTCAGGAAGTGCATAGTAGGCTCGCAGGGCATCATCAAAGGAACTGTATTCCTTGATGTCCAGCGCACCCCGCTTCTGAATGTCCTCGGCAACATAAAAATGATCGATGAAGTGTTCCGGTTCCTGCTGTTCGGGTTCCTCACTGGCTCTGACCTGTGCGTGTGCCTTTTCGTCAGGGTAGTCCCCATAGATACGGATGCACTTATGCTCCTGCTGATCGTAAACGGCAGCACCATCGTACTTGAATCCGTCATCCTCCATGGTTCCGTCCACATAGCCCTGGGCAGCTTTTTCCGCTTCTTCCAGAGTGTAGTAGTCCAGTTTATCATCGAAGCCGTTTTCAAAGTGATGGTAGGCGGCAACCAGATAGCGGGGAGCCATGCGCTCCTCGTAGCTGTTAATCATCTCAGGTGTCAGCCATTCTGGTTTGTCGGGAATCATTTCATACAGCTCACGCATCTTGGCAATCTGTGCATGGCGGTTGCCTGCCCACAGATGCTTTTCGCTGTGCTGTCCTGCACCAAGGAAGTATTCGCAGTCCATACGCAGACGGTCTAACAGCTGATACTCAGGGGTGTAGTCCCTCGGTTCGGTTTTGCCCAGAAAATCCTCTGTAACGGGCTTTTCTTCGGTTTGGGCATCAACCCTTACCGCATGGTTTCTTTCGTCCTGAGAGAGCATACGCTCGAAATTCTCACGATTCTCGGCACGGAAGATGGGATAAGCAAGCGTAGGGTCACGCAGCTGAACTTCTCTGTCCGTGATCTGCTCCACACGGAAAGCTGTATCGTCCAGATATACCGTGTCACCGACCTGATAATTCCATTTCGGTTCCTCGGAAGCAGATGCTTCCACAACTTCGGCAGGCTCTGCCACAGGCGCTTCTGGCTGAACCGACTCCATCGCAGCTACGGACTGACGAACTTCCTCCAAATAGTCATTGGCAAGCCATTCGTCCGTGAAGTATTCCGTAACGCCTTCCGGGTCTACATAGTAGTCATCGGTCTGATTATCCCAGATCGCATACTCGCCATCCTCGGTATCAATCACTGCGAAACGGTCATAAACATCTTCCAACGGATCAGTTTTAGCTTCTTCGATAGCCTGTCGTTCCGCTTCTTCCTCCGGGCTGAGGTAGCGTCCCTTTCGTATCAGACCGTCGATTCTCTGCACCACCTGCGCCCAGGACATCTGCAATTTATCGCAACCGCTCTTGGTGTAAGCAACACCCTTGGCATCGTGATCCTGACCGCTGTGCGTTGCACCAGAGCAGGCATGGGAATGACCACCGGTTCCGTATTCATGCTTCAGGAAGTCCATCTTTTCCTTGGCAGAATGATTCTCCTGCCAGTAGTTATAAATACGGGCTTTACCACCGGAAAAGCCGCTTCCACGGGTCAAGTCTGCATTGACTTCATCATCCGTAATGAACTGGCGGACAAGGGGCATCTGCATCATATCGGTCTGATACTCACGCAAAGGCATATTCAACTCATACAGCTGTTTCTGAATGAGATTCAGCTTGTGATAGTGAAAACGAAGCAGATCGGGATTTTCCGCAAGGGTTTTTCTAAATTCCGAATACTGCTGTACCAAGGTTGCGTGGAAACGAGGGTCATCCAACTTTTCAGCCAAGTCTGCGGTTTCGTCAGGGAAACCACGAAACGGTTCCTGATGAAGAATTGCCAGATAGTTGCTGGAACGGGCTTCTTCACTCAAATCGTGATAAAGATGCCACAGGGATTCTGCCAACTTCTGACGCTCATATCCGGATGCTTCTACCAGTTCCACATTAGTTGCGAACCGACCATTTTCAAGCAGTTCTCCAATGCGCTCGGCAACCGTTTCCCAAGAAACGATCTGCGCTCTGGGGCTGTCAATGGCAGAGGAACCTTTGGCAAGGTGGATACCGTCCTCGGCATACCACGCACAGATATTCCCGCTATCTTCTTTCAGACCATAGCCGCCGTGATAGACCTGCTTTAAGGTCTGAACGATTTCTTCCAACGGCTTCTGCTTCATATATTCCAGCGCTACGACTTTTCGGGCTTCATCGGTATTGCTACCAAGCAGAAGGAAGTGGTCGATTTCTTCCTGGGCAAAAGAAAAAGCAGAGGGCGTAAAGCTCTCTGCTCGGTCGATAAAACTGATTTGTTCATTTTCGGAGAGGAAAAGGTTCAGACTCAGCTGTTGATAAGCTCCGTCATCACGACTTCCTCCGCCTGTGCTTTCAGGCTGTTCATGTGCTGCACCCACGCCATCTGCTGCGTTTCCTTGTCCGGTGCGGGGCTGTCCTTCAGGTACTGCTCCATCAGAAACTCCACTCTGGCTTTCGCTGTTTCCTCGATCTCCCACAGGTGCGGGAACAGGCTCTCCGTCAGAATCATGTCGTTCAGGAGCATCGGATTGTTCTGTTCCAAAAATGCTCGACGCATCCTGCCGTACTTGCCCAGAGGTTTCTCTCCCTCGTTCTCCAACTGAAGGTTCGGAATCTGATAATCTCCGGCCTGTCTGTAAGTCATCTCGCTCATAATCTGTACTCCTTTCGGTAGCTTTAATCTGCTCATGTTCTCCAATCGCTTTTTCGATTTCCTGAAACATCCTTGTGCTGATGGCATTCACCGCAGTACCAAGGGCATTTACCGTCTGTCTGGTGTTAAAATCAAACACCTTCTGGAAATCCTCATGCTCGAAGTAGTTGTCGGGACTTTCCACGAACCGGCAATACATCGTATAGGATACGCTGTTTGCCACCGCATTTTTGAAAGCTACTTCGATGTTGAGTTCATCATACTCCTCAAGGAAGCTGTTGGCAACGATGTCGAGGAACTGCTTTTTGTAATCGTCCCAATACTCAGCCGCCAGTGCGGATGCAATATCTTCAAGCTGTGCTTCCAGTACCCCGTCAGCGGCAACACCGAAGGTACGCTCCATCGCTTCCATGACATAGGAGCGGTTTTCAGGCGTCACCTCCCACGGTTTCAGTTCCGGGGAAGAACGGCGAACGCCGGTATCCGCCACATCAAACACATAGCGCAGATACGGTTTATCCCTGTTCATCACAAACAGAGCAATGCCGGTAGAGCCACGCTTTACATATCTGCGGTAATTTTCAGCGTTCCAGTCCTCATAGGGCTTGCAAAAGGTCGCATTGGGGCGCTGAGCATAAATCATCACCTGTTCCGGATAGGTGAACTCATAGTTGCGGGACATCGTTCTCAAAAACGAAGTCCAGTTATCTGTGTTCGAGGTGATTTTCCCAATCGTTTCTTTTGCTAATCCGGAATAAAATCGCTCTTTTGCGTTCATTGTATCCCTCCAATCCTATCAATCCGGATAAAGGTTCAGCTTCTCAAAGGCGGCATCGTCCATGGCTGAAACTTTACGGAGAACCGAGTCTGCCAAAGCAAAAAGCTCTGACTCGTCCTCCGAAAGCTGTTCCTTCATCAGTGTCAGTGCTTCACACAGCCCTGACCTTGTGCCAGGGCTGTAAAGCATCATCATGTTCCGCTCATCCTGTGTGAAATCCATCATTCAATCTCCCTTTCCGGGTGGCTCTTGGGCGGCTTATGGGAAACATCCGGCACGGGCTTTTCCTTTAACTGCTCCAACACCGAAGGACGTTCCTCTAATCCGGACGCTTTTCCGTTATTGATGATACCGTCAATCATCCCATAATCATCTTCCATTGCCATCTCTGCGTTTTTCAGGTAGTTTTCGGACTTCATAAAGTTTTCCAGCTTCTGAAACCCAACAGAATCTACATAGTGAAAGGATACCTCACCGACTACCTTTAAGGCTACGATGTCGCTGACCGACATACTGTGACCACGGAAATCATCCGGGTGGTCAATATTGAACTTTACATACAAATCTTCCAGCTGCCGATTCACATCCTCGGACATAGAAATGGAGCCATGATAGACCACCTCGTAACGGTCAATCTCAGGCTCCATTTCTTTCTTCTGAAGGTAGCTGTAATTTGCAAACATGAGCGGGATATTATCGTCTACATCTTCCCGCAGCTGAAGAATCGCATAGGAATCCGTGGGGCTTTCCAGAAAAGCAACCATTCTGTCATCCGGGGTGGTATTTCCGTGAACATCATCCCATTTTTCGTTTTTCATATCCGTGTCCTCCTTATCGTTCAGGCTCTTTGCGTTTGGGAGAGGGACTGGCAGGCGCAGCTTTTTCTGCGGCCTGTGCCAGTTTTTCCATGACCGACTCACGCTTCGGAAAGTCGAGCTTATCCAGCTGACTTTTCAGCACTTTGGCAACCTCAACCGCAGTTTCCTCACGGGCTTCTTCAATGGCTGTATTCAGGAACTCACGATACGGAGCCGTATTACCAGCGGCAAGATCTGCCTTGATTTCTTGGATATGCGCCTGCACATCATCGACCTGATCCATATATTCATAGGGGTCGAAGTTCTCTGCAAAACGGTCGAGCTTAAAAGCAAGCTCAGCGATAGGGTCATTGACCACCACCGCCTGTCTGCCGACTTCAAAAGCCTGCTCCATGACATCCTCATAGAACATTGCCCGCAGTTCCCGGCGCTCCAGCCCGAAGGATTCCAGAATATCCCGGCGGACTTCGAGCATGGACAGTTCAGGGTTATCAACCTGACCGCCATCAATCTCGTTGTAGTTTTCATCCAACAGGGTGTAGTCGTAACCATCTTCGCAGGTCTGCACCGCAAGGATTCTATCCTTTCCGACCTTCCATGCGGCTTCATCGCCCATAATCTCAGGCTCCGGCATATAGCTTGCGCCGTTGCGCTCCATAATTTCTGCAAACTGGCAGATATGAAACACATTGTATCCGATCTGCGTATGATACTCGTCAATGAAGGTGCAGGGCTTCACAACCATTTCATCCGGGTAGTGAATCTGCACACAGCTGCCATCGGGGATATGAAACAAATCCTTATAATGGCTGTCGATAAATCGGATTTCCTTACCATCCGGGTTGTACTCATTTGTCATTTGCGCTTTCCTCCATTTTCAAATTCCATACTGAACTTCGTTTTGCCATCATCTGATACCTCCATAAAGACGGTGGCATCAAAGGTGTTGCCCGTTCTTTCGGACTTGCAATTCTTGAGCTTTACCTTGCCGGAACCAAGCAATTTCTGCGCCGTGGCAGAAGTCATGCTCTTGCCGATGCTCGCAAAGTAGCGATTGTTTTTCCAGAGGGCAAATTTGCAAGCTCTGTTGGAACAGAAAAATGCCTTGGCTTTGTCCTCTACAGCACTGCCGCAGAGCGGGCATTTGCCGATAGAATTGGCTTCTTTCGACATCATAACCTCGGAATCACGGATTACTTCATAGTTCTGAATCAGACCGGCAATCACATCTTTGATCTCGTCCATAAAGTCCTCGCTGGCATATTCGCCTTTCTCAATGAGCAACAATTTTTCTTCCCAATCCGCCGTCATGGATGGGGACTGAATCTGTTCCGGCATGACTGTTACCAGAGCCGTACCCTTGTGGGTCGGAATCAGGTGTTTGGTTTTCTTATCACCCTTACGCTCCAGAAAACCGATGCGAACCAGCTTCTCAATGATACCGGCACGGGTCGCAGGCGTTCCCAAACCTTTGCGCTCCACCTCATCAGGCATTTCGTCCGCACCGGCAGTTTCCATAGCAGAAAGCAGAGTATCCTCGGTAAAGTGTTTAGGGGGAGATGTTTTCCCTTCCTTGATTTCCGTGCCGCTGACGGTCATTTCGTCACCAACGGAAACAGAAGGGAGTGTCTGCACGTTTTCGTCGGATTTTGTCGAATCATTTTTCTGAACCAGAGCTTTCCATCCATCCTGCACAACAGTTTTGCCTTTGGTGGAAAACACGGTACCGCCACAGTCCAGCTCAATAACTGTCTCTGCGTATCGGTGCGGATCGCCAACAGCTACGCACAACCGATTCGAGATCAGTTGCAAAATTGCAAGTTCACCCTTGGGAAGTTCGCTCAGATTGCATTTCTGCAATTCTCTGGTCGGAATGATGGCATGGTGATCTGTGACCTTTTTGTTATTCACAACCTGCTCTGCATGAACTGGTATGTTATCCACATCCTCCACGGGGAATGTGTGGAAAGCCAGCTTTACGAGGTCGGTCAGGCTATGTGCCATATCTTCCGTCAGAAACCTGCTGTCGGTACGGGGATAAGTGACCAGTTTCTTTTCATAGAGGTTCTGCGTGTAGTCCAAGGTCTGCTGTGCCGTGTAGCCAAGCACACGGTTGGCTTCTCTCTGTAAACTGGTCAGGTCATAGAGCGCAGGCGGCTTTTCTGTTTTCTCCTTACATTCAGCTTTCTGAACGATTGCCACCGAACAGCTTTGTTTGACAGCTTCGGCTGCTGCCTTGGTTTTGAAGCGTTCGCTTGCAGCCGTAAAACCATCCAATCCAATCTGAACTGTGTAGAACAGTTCAGGCTTGAATGCGGAAATGGCAGCTTCTCGCATAACAGCCATAGCAAGGGTAGGGGTCATAACACGACCAACATTCAGGGTCTGCCCGTAAAGGGTCGAAAAAAGTCGAGTAGCGTTAATACCAACAATCCAGTCGGCTCGTTCTCGACACAGTGCTGCTTCATACAAAGCATCATATTCCGTTCCAGACCTGAGATTTTCAAAGCCCTCCTTGATTGCTACATCTTCCATCGAGGAAATCCAAAGCCGCTCAAACGGCTTTCTGCACCCGGCTTTGTGGTACACCAACCGAAAGATCAGCTCGCCCTCACGACCGGCATCTGTTGCACACACAAGACTCGCAACATCTTCTCTGGCCATGAGCTTTTTCAGAATCCCAAACTGTTTTTTCGTACCGGCAGAAACCTCATACTGCCAGTCCATCGGGAAGATAGGAAGGTCTGCATAAGCCCATTTGCTGTACTTCGCATCATAGACTTCCGGCTGTGCCAGCTCCACCAAATGCCCTACACACCAGCTGACCACATATCCGTTTCCCTCTAAGTAGCCATCCTCACGCTTGGCAGCACCTAACACTTTGGCAATACTCTGTGCAACCGAAGGCTTTTCAGCCAAAACTAATTTCATTTGCATCTGCTCCTTTCACAAAAAAATAAGCAGCCACACACCGTAGTGCATGACTGCTATGTAAAAAGTTCGGAAAGGATTTTTGCAACCTGATACAATTTTCTGTTCTACAATCTCCGTCATAATAAAAATATCTCCATCATTTCAAAAGAGAATGACGGAGATATTTCACCTTGCTTATTCTTGTAGCAACCAATCGGCTATATCGTGAATTTCGATTCCTTCATAGCTATATTGGGGATGTTTGGTTCTGGCAATAATCATTTTCGGATAAGCGTCTCGAATCTGAAGCAGAGGAGAGCATTCTCTCTCAAATGTTTCCTGCCCGGAAATGTTGTCGCTGACCTGAATATAAATCTTTTCGCTACCTCTCTGAGCAACAAAGTCGATTTCCTTTTGATAGAGCTTGCCGACATAGACATCATATCCACGGCGAAGAAGCTCGATACAAACAACGTTTTCATATACTCTGCCATAGTCTATATTTCTGCTTCCCAGTATTGCATATCGAATACCGCTGTCACACAAATAGAACTTTTCAGAGCTTTCAAGGTATTTCTTACCTCGGATGTCATATCTCTTAATATCATAAAATACAAAAGCATTGCACAAATACTTAATGTACTTGCCGACGGTTACATGATTGGTTGGAGTCTCATTTGCTGTCAGTAGCTGACTGACCTTATTCGGAGAAGTCAGGTTGCTGATATTATCCATAAGGAACTCGCTCAGACGTTGTAAAACCAAAGTGTCCGGGAGAGTATATTTCTGTACCAAATCCCTTGTAACAATCGTTTCGTAGACCTCTTTGATATAGTTTGTTCTGTCTTTTTCGGTTCTATAAGCATAGGAACCTGCTAAACCGCCCTTGATAGCGTACTCATCAAAGAGCTTATCTTTGTCACTAATATCATCATAATACTGGCAATATTCCTGGAAGCTGAAAGGAAACACATGAATTTCAATATAGCGTCCGGTAAACAGAGTTGCCAGATCTGCACTCAACAGGAAAGCATTAGAGCCTGTTACATAGATGTCGTATTTTCCCTTAGAGTACAGGCTATTGATTGCCAACTCAAACTTGGGACACATCTGAACCTCGTCTACAAACAGGTAGTTCGTTTTTCCTTCCTGATAATGTTCTTCCACATAGGCGTGTAAGGCATGGTATTCCTTGATTTCTTCATACGCCAAATCCATGAAGTCGATGAAGATAATATTGATGTTTTCAAAATTGCTTTTCAGATACGCAATATACGCCTGCATCAATTTGGACTTACCAGATCGACGAATGCCCGTGATGATCTTGATGTCAGGAGTACCATTCAGTTCAATGATTCTATCGAGATATTTTGCTCTCGTGATTGTTTTCATATAGTCACCCGCTTTCAAAAATTGAAGTTTTTTCATTTCTCGAAACCGCTTCGCTGTACTTATTATACTGTCTGCTAATAGTATATGCAAGATGTCACTTTCAAAAACGCAAATTTTTTTATTTTTTGAAAGCGGAAACTATGTAAAGGCAACCCGAAGGCTGCCCCAGGCATCAAGCCTATCCTGTTTACACAGGTTCATTATCATCTTCATCGACGGAGCTATCTTCATCGTCGTCCTCAAACTCCGGATCGTACCCATAGTCCTCGTCATCGTCCACATAATCAGCATCTGGGTCAGGCTTTGCCGCTTCCTGTGCCTTCTTCTTTTCCTGGACTTTCTTAAATACGAAGAATCCACCACCACAGGCAAGCACAAGCAGAGTAAGAATCGCCGGGAGCATATTTGTGGATTTCGGCTTTTCCTCCGGTGTCGGTTCTGTAATTTCAGGAACTGTTTCAACTACTTCCGGCTTTGTTTCCTCAACCGGCTTGGTGAACTCTGCAACTTCTTCCTCGTCCATCAGCTTGAGCAGGTCGGCTTCATCCACCTGATTCAGAAAATGCACGGTTTCCTCGCCCTTATCATCACGGTCAATGATGATATAGAAGTAGTTTCCGTTTTTGGTTACAGCGGTAATGAACTGCTTTCCGCTTTTCGTAGGCGAGCCAGCGTCATCAACCAAAGTCAGATTGCCGTCGGGAGTAAGCGGTAGCATCGGCTCCTCCGGCTCTGTTTCGGGAACTTTTTCTTCGACCGCAGGTTCTTCAGTCGCTACGCTTTCATCTACATAGGCAAATGCCGTTGTAGAAAACACGCCAAAACACATTGCACACGCCAGCAATGCGGCTCCAATTTTCTTAAATCTCATTCTGCGTTTCCTCCTCATTCATAGTATTGATCGTATCAGGCTTCGGAGCCATATCCGCAGCAAACATACGGAGCAGCTCGGAAAGCTGTTCGGGATTCAGGTTCGCAGCATGAACCATCTCATGGATTTCGGAATTTTCCTCCTCACGGTATCTGCGTTCCAGGTCTTTCACCTTAGCATCCCATTCTGCCCGTTTCTTACGGGCTTTTTCAAGGTCTGCACCTATTCTGTCTAACTTGGCACTCAATCGCCATCCCTCCTTTAATTTCTGATTCTGCCGAAGCAGTAAAAATGCTGTTGCCAGTAATTCGATTCGATAGAAGCGTAGGAAATCGGGTTTCCGCAGTGGATCATCATGCCATTGCCAACATAGATACCAACGTGCGATGCACCGGAGGTATCATAAGTGCCTTGGAAGAAAATCAAATCTCCCGGCTTGGCAGAGCTTTTGGGGATAATATCGCATACGCCCATCAAACCGTTTGCGGTCAATCGTCCAACACTCCAACCGTTGCCACAGTGATTGATTACATAGGAAACAAACCCAGAACAGTCAAAGGAGGTGGACGGGCTGCTGCCGCCCCACACATACGGGTATCCCAGATATTTCTCTGCTTCCCGAATCATATTGGCAAATCTTGTGTCTGTCAGCGCTTCGCCCGGAATGTCATAATCGGTGTACTCGCCGCCAGGGGTAGCGTAAATGTCATTTCCGAAAATATCCGGTCTGTTGCCCCTTGTCTGAAGCAAAATTCTATATCGCTCCATATCATCTTCCGACAATCCGGAATTTGAAATCACACTGTTCAAGCCCTTATTTCTGAGCTTCACATTCAGAATATAATATTCGTAATCTTCTTCCTCTGTTGTTGTCTCTCCCGTTTCGGGATCAGTAGAAGATGTTGTTCGTGTACGAATCTCCACTACTTCTGTGAGGGTCAGCTCATATTGTTGCTCAAACAGCCATTGCAGGGTAGCCTGCACCTCATCTCTGGTGTAGTCCTCGAATTTTACCGTCAGATATGCCGCCAGCTCATAAGGATTGTGGTTGATTTCATCAAGGTCATACCGGTACTCGTCATATCCGCTATGAGTACGCTCGATATTATTGATTTTATTGCGGAGCGCAGCTTCCAAAGCCTTGTAATCATTGTCCGCACCGATAATATCTTCCTCTTTTGCGGTAAAAGAAGTTCCCAGAATGATCTGTGTGCCGCCTTGGAGCATAGCCGAACAAGACGAGAACATCCCTGAGAGGATCATAAAAAGCAGTCCGGCAATCAAAACAAACAGAATCGTTTTAGAGTGTGTGGTGCAAAACTCCGTTACTCTTTCTGTGATGTTCTTGGCTCCCTGAGCTACTTTGCCCGTTGCCTTGCCTGCCCCCTTGGATGCAGAAGCCGTTGTCGAAGCGGTATCCTTGCCGGATTTGGCGGCAGCATATTCTTTCTTGATTGCCCTTTTCTGTTGCCAACGGGAGAACGGGTTGGAAGCGGCATCGGGGTTGTCCTTTTTGAACTTCTCATACAGGGCATTTACATTTGCCTTATCTGATTTTTCTACCAGCTTTTCTGCCTTGTCGTAGGCTTTCAGCTTGTGGCTGTAAACGGCATGATCGACGGTATAAGCAGTGGATTCAACAGCCTTGGTCGTTTCCTGCACAGCCTGAACGCCGATATTATCATCCTCATATTCTGACACCGCCTGATGTGCTTTGGATGTGAGCGTGACTGCGGCACCACGGCTTGCCATGTGCTTTGCCACAGATGGGCGCTCGATTTCCGTAAACTCCGCTTTTTCAAAACGGAGCTTTGCTTTACGGGAACCAGCTGCATCTGTTTCCAGCTTTAGTTTTGGCTTTGCCTTTTTGGAAGCCAATTTATCTGCCGCTTTCTCAGCCTTGTCAACCGCCTTATCTGCACGGTCGGCAGCTTTCTTCACATGAGAATCTGCAAGGTCATCTTCGGTAAAACGGAGTCGTGTAGGTCTTTTTGCCATACATTACGCCTCCTTTTCCTGTGCCACCTCGTTTAACTTCGTGGTCATAATGCGATACAGTTCCAGATCGGTCGGGAATCGGTCAATGAACGGAAGAATCACATTGCCATAGAACAGAAGCCCTTCGCCCTCACCGGAGTTGGTTACATAGGACAGCTGATGCGGCGAAATGTTCAGCCGCTGCGCCAGAATACTTCGGTCATCGCTTGCCTGATTCAGCATATAGATGAAATCAGAGTTTTCGAGGATGTTGGCAATCTCCGGGGAACGAAGCAGGTCTTTGACATTCTGAGTAATACCAGTCGGCAATCCGCCCCATTTACGGAATCGCTTCCAGATTTCTACGGAATAGGTTGCCGTCTGTTCTTCCTTCAGAAGCAGATGGAACTCGTCAATATAATATCTGGTCGATTTACCGGCAGAACGGTTGGCAGTTACACGCCCCCAGACCTGATCCTGAACAATCAGCATACCGATTTTTTTCAGCTGATTGCCCAGCTCCTTAATGTCAAAGCACACCAGACGATTCTGAATATCCACATTGGTTCTGTTGTTAAACAGTTTCAAAGAACCCTTAACATAGATTTCCAAGGCGGTCGCTACATGATGAGCTTCTTTTTCGTCCTGCTTCAGAAGGGCATCATACAAATCCTCAAGGATCGGCATATTCTCAGGTGCAGGATTGTCGAAATATCTCTGATAGATCTGATGCACACAACGGTCGATAACCGTCTTTTCGATAGGCTGCAAGCCATCCTTACTGCCCATAATCAACTCACAGAGGGACAGGATAAAATCGGCTTTCAGTGCTACCGGGTTGTCATCCTCAGAGTAGTTCAGGTTGATGTCCATGGGGTTGATATAGTTGGTACTGGAGGAGCTGATTTTTACCACCTGACCATTGAACTTGTGAACCAGAGCCGCATATTCCGCTTCGGGGTCGCAGATGATAATATCGTCATCCGTAACCAGGAACGCATTGGTGATTTCACGCTTTGCGGAAAAGGATTTACCGGAACCAGGAGTACCCAGAATCAGTCCGTTGGGGTTCTTGAGCTTCTTTCTGTCCACCATGATAAGGTTGTTCGACAGGGCATTCAGCCCGTAATAGAGCGTTTCCCCACCATTCTGGAACAGCTCCTGCGTGGTGAACGGTACAAAAATCGCCGTGGAACTGGTAGTCAGACCACGGCGAATCTCGATCAGGTTTTGTGCCAAAGGCAGGCTGCTCATCAGCCCGGATTCCTGCTGAAAATCCAAACGACGCAGATTGCAGTTATGCTTCTGGGCGATGCTCTGTGCCTGGAACACGTTGTTCTCCAGTTCCTGCTCGGTGCGCCCGGTGTTCAGCACCAGAAATGTCACCATGAACATTCGCTCGTTCTGGCTCTGCAATTCTTTCAGAAGCGACTTCGCATCTTTGCCATAGGTAGCAAGGTCAGACGGGATAATATCCATGTCATAGCCGGAACGCACCGCTTTTTTCTGTTCTTCGATTTTGGAACGGTCAAGCTCGGTGATGGTTCTCTTGATGGTCTTAATCGCCGCAGTCTGGTCAACTGACTGGATGTGCATGGTCACGATCTGCGTGGATTCCATATCCAAAAAGTCCGCCAGCATACGGTCAGACAGGTCTGATGCCGTAATTGCCAGATAGGACATCGAACCGAAGATGCTGCCCATCTGGAAGGTGCGGTTGGTCTTAAAGGCAAATGCCGTCGGAGCAATGAAGTCCTTTACAGACAGCCCGGATTCCACAAGATACTTCCAATCGAAGAAGAACTTATCGTTATCACCCATGTGGAACATGGAGTGCATCAGATGCAGCCGCTCTTTGCCGTTCATAGTAGTGGCAATGACACCCAAACGACGAAAGTTATTGAGCAGATCGTTTTCGATATGGTTGAGTCTCGGTTTTGCCTGCCTCATGGATTCGGCTTCAATGCCAAATGTCAGGTACTTGGTTTTGGTCAAGCCGTTGTTGCCCTGCGCCAACTGCTTTTTCAGCATCTGGCTATACTCGGCACGGACAGGATTGAAGCTGTCCTTCTTGAACGGGATGCGGATACTCTTTTCAAAGCTCTCTGCATCGGTACTCAGATTCATAAAGGAAAGCTCGAAGTGAATGGAGCTGTCAAAGAAATTCAGGAAACTGCACCACTCATCGAAGATGGCAGTCTTATCTTCCTGCTGTGCCAGCTGATAGTTGATGTCCTGAAACTGAATCGTCTTGGTGTAATAGCTGTCAGTGACACGGCAGATGCCATCCGGGAACATTCTCTGAAAGGGAATGGACTGCTGTGCAGTCTGCGGAATACCATTGTCTTTCTTTGCCCGTTCCACAACAGCTTTAATTTCTCGTTGCTGCTTCCGATTCAGATTTGCAGGCATTTTGATGTTTCTTGCCTGCGGCTTCTTTTTGAAAAACAATTCGTTCAACCTCCTTTTCCAGTTTGTACTGACGCATCAAGGCGTCATAATAGTTGTCCGTCTGATAAGGGCGAACCTTGGGACGAACGAATTTAGTCTGAATGAAGTGTTCTACAACCACTTCCAACGGCTGTCCATCCTTTTCATACATTGCCAGAAAGAACAACGGCAACATGACGATCATCATGGACAGTGCTGCAAGGCTCACATTTCCGGTTGCTTTGACCAGAAAGAAAATCGGCACTCCGATGAGCGCCGCCGCACCAAAGCAAAGTAACTGCCGTTTCGTCAGATTAAAGAACACTTTTGTTTTTACCCTCGTCAGGTCACGAGGTACGGGAATATACGCTGCCAAACAATTTCCTCCTTCCCTTAGTGAGCGCTGAATACACCCTTCGCAAGCGAACCGGTCTTAAACAAGGTGAAGCACAAAAGGACGGTGTAGCCCATAACACCCCAGATAGAACCGATGATGTCATCACTGAATGCGATAGACTGAATCAGCACCGCATAAATGCCTACGCAGATCATAATCAAGAATCCTTGGAATCCGATTGCAAACAGCGAACGCAGATAATTCTGTCCGATATTGCTTTGCTCTCTGTTTCCAAAAGTGGAAAGCGGAATCGGGGCAAGGCTGACCATCAGATAAATTTCAATCATTCGACCGTAGACGATCACAAAGATGATGATTGCCAAAGCGGACATCGTGACCTGCACGATAAAGGATTGTAGGAACAAGCCGAGCAAAGGACCCAAATCCATTGCCATCAGCGTTTCTTCCATTGTTTCCAATGCCGAAGCATCTATGGCAGTATTTCCGGATATGATACCGGCGCTTGCGTTTATAACGTGCTGTGCCACATCGAACACAGCCATCGTGATATTGAATGTGTTTGTGATTAACATGACCGCAACAAAAGTCTTGAACACCCATTTGAAGAAGATCCAGGTTTCAAAATTCGCCAGATTGTTGTGGTCAATAATCATCTGAATTAGCTCATAACAGGCAATGAAGGTCAGAATCAAGCCTGCTATTGGGATAATCACTGACTCGGAGATGTTTCGTACCATGGCAAAGACACCCGGCGAAAAATTCGCCGGGGTCATGCCAACGGAGGTTGCTATCTCGCCAACCTGGTTGTTGACGGACTCAAACATCCCCGACAGATTTCCCATAATGGCTGAAACGAGCATTTCTTTCAGCCAGTCTGTGATCTGTTGGAGTATGCTGTCCAAAGGCGATTACCTCCTTGTTTTGTGATTAACCGAACAGTCCGGAGAGCAGAGGTACAAGGGTGGTGCCGATGAGGGCAACACCGCCGCCAGCCATGAGCTGCTTGATGCCCTGTGATTTTGCTTATGTGCGATAAAGAAGTAATAGAAGTGTAAAAAATTTTGCCGTTCCTATCCGGCACTTGCGCATTGTGTCGGATAGGTCG
>NZ_WQPP01000052.1:0-314 GCF_018785345.1 Clostridium sp. MCC345 | reverse complement strand
TGTTACATTTGAAAATAGAAAATTTTGTTTTCTCGATTGACTCTATTTTTGCTTTACTTGTATTCAGTTTTCAAGGTGCATCCCAACTTCTTTAAGCCGGTAAGTGGAGATAACGAGATTCGAACTCGTGACCCCCTGCTTGCAAGGCAGGTGCTCTCCCAGCTGAGCTATATCCCCAGACCACACAAAATGGGCTCAAGTGGACTCGAACCACCGACCTCACGCTTATCAGGCGTGCGCTCTAACCAGCTGAGCTATGAGCCCATAGGACTTCGGCGACCATCTACTCTCCCAGGCAGCTGCCCACCAAGTAC
>NZ_WQPP01000051.1:0-391 GCF_018785345.1 Clostridium sp. MCC345 | reverse complement strand
TCATGCCTTTTGAGCGTTTTACTGCTTTGATTTTCTTGCTCGTATCTCTCACCAGCCATTCGTTAAAGATATTCCGCAGCGGGGCAAAGTCATTGTCGCCCTGTGCGCTGTCCACTCCGTCATTGATAGCGATGAAGCGGACACCTTTCTGTGGGAAAATCATTTCCGTGTACATTCCCACTTGCAGGTAGTTTCGCCCTAACCTCGACATATCCTTTACGATAACTGTCCCGACTTTTCCGGCTTCAATGTCCGCAAGCATGGCTTGAAAACCGGGTCTTTGAAAGTTCGCACCAGAATAACCGTCGTCCGTGTACCAGCGCAGATTGGAAAAGCCGTTCTGCTTTGCATAGGTTTCAAGGATACGCTTCTGATTGGAAATGGAATTGCT
>NZ_WQPP01000005.1:0-256 GCF_018785345.1 Clostridium sp. MCC345 | reverse complement strand
ATGACATGCGGTATTAGTCACCGTTTCCAGTGATTATTCCCCAGTATAGGGCAGGTTGCCCACACGTTACTCACCCGTCCGCCACTAAGATAAATAAAAATCCTGCCGAAGCTCTCATTTTAAGTATCTTCGTTCGACTTGCATGTGTTAAGCACGCCGCCAGCGTTCATCCTGAGCCAGGATCAAACTCTTATGTTAAAGTTTTGTTCCTAGCCAGTTCTTCTGGCTAACTCCGGTTTTTCTAAACCGGCAAAAT
>NZ_WQPP01000050.1:0-232 GCF_018785345.1 Clostridium sp. MCC345 | reverse complement strand
GAGACTATGAGAAAAAGTCTGTAAATAAGATTCTTCTATGATATGTGAGGGTGGTAAGCCTGAAAATCAGGCTTCTCACCCTTGTTTTATATATAACAGTTGTTGAATGGCATGTCAAGAGCAGGCGGCTTTCCGCCCCGCCTTATTCGCCTGTTTATTCGTTACTCCGGAAGGCGGCCTTCGTACATAATACTCAGTTCACCATACACCTGTGCCCAGTTTCGAATCGTGC
>NZ_WQPP01000049.1:0-218 GCF_018785345.1 Clostridium sp. MCC345 | reverse complement strand
GTTATCCGTTCCTTGCTGCCGTTCAAGAGGTCGATTTGGTAAAGCCCCTCCCGGTGGCACATCTCCATGACTTCACTCTTTAAATATTCCATAGCGGCATTGGTGCAGCGGTGCTTGCAGCCCTCCCGTGTGTCGGCGGGTCTGTCCATGTAGGGCAGAAGCGGGACTTCGTAAATCCGCAGGGAGTTGATGACGATATGCACATGGATATTCCCGCT
>NZ_WQPP01000048.1:0-4230 GCF_018785345.1 Clostridium sp. MCC345 | reverse complement strand
GCGTCTGCTCCGTGAGGAAGTCCGCAAAATGTGACTTCTTTTTGGATTTGATGAAAAAGTCCTTGACTTTTCGTCTCTGGAAAGACAGCAAAATCAATTCTGATTAGCTGTGGTGCGAGGTTGGCACCATTTGATATTAAGGAGCTGCGTGACCTGACTTCTTATGATGAACTGGAGCTTGATACGTTGGGAGAGAAAAAGACAGCATTGTTTGTCATTATCTCGGATACCGATGCAACATTCAATTTCATTGTAAGTATCATGTATTCGCAGTTATTCAATCTGCTTTGTGACAAGGCAGATGATGTATATAATGGGAGACTGCCGATTCACGTCCGGTGTTTACTGGACGAGTTTGCGAACATTGGGCAGATTCCGCAGTTTGAGAAGCTGATTGCTACCATTCGTAGCCGGGAAATATCAGCTTCTATTATTTTGCAGTCAAAGTCACAGCTAAAGGCTCTGTACCGGGATAACGCTTCCACGATTGAAGGAAACTGCGACACAACCCTGTTTCTGGGAGGAAAAGAGAAAGATACTCTGAAAGATCTGGCAGAAATCCTTGGAAAAGAAACGATTGACCTTTACAATACCTCGGATACGAGAGGTACGATCCAGTCCTACGGTCTGAACTATCAAAAGACCGGAAAAGAGTTAATGAGTCAGGACGAGATTGCGGTCATGGATGGCAGTAAGTGTATCATGCAGCTTAGAGGTGTAAGACCATTTTTCTCAGATAAGTTTGATATAACGAAGCATAAGCAGTACCCGTTGTTATCCGATTATGACAAAAAGAATGAATTTGACATTGAAAAATACGTCAAGAACCGGAATAAACTGCGTTTTAAGCAGAATGATATGGTGGATGAGGTATGCGATGTCGGAGAAATTGCTGAGTAACTTCTGGTCACAATGTCCAGAAGTGACCTTACAACTAAATATTGGAACTATTGTTATGGGAGTTTTTCTGAAAAATCATAAATCAGAACAGCTCCCTTTTTTCATTTAATTTTCAAGAAAAAGGAGACAAACGAATGAGCTTTTTTACAACATCAGTAACAGGACTTAAAACAGTAGTAACCGCAATCGGAGCAGGTGTAGGCGTGTGGGGAGTTATCAATCTTCTCGAAGGATATGGAAACGATAATCCCGGTGCAAATGCTCATGTGCGGTAAAGTAACACAATAATTTGATAGGCAACCGCCCCTATTCCGTAATTTGAAAGACCGGCTATAAAAAGTTGTATCCGTATGGTATAATAAAAACAAAAAATATCAAGGTGGTAAACGCTTATGGAATTTCACGAAAAGCTGCAAGAACTTAGAAAACAAAAAAATCTAACACAAGAAGAACTTTCTGAAATACTGTTTGTTTCACGAACTGCCATTTCAAAATGGGAGTCAGGGCGTGGCTATCCAAGCATTGACTCCTTAAAAGCTATTGCAGAATTTTTCGGAGTAACAATAGATGAACTGTTATCCAATAGAGAACTGATTTGTATTGCAGAAAAAGATAGTCACCAAAAAACACAGCATATGCGTGATTTAGTATTTGGCTTGATTGATTGCTCTGTTGTAATGTTGTTTTTTATCCCTCTTTTTGGACAGCAAGGGGGCGAGATAATTCGTCAAGTGTCTTTGCTATCGTTACAGGAAACACCATTGTTCATAAAAGTTGCATATTTTGCAATCATTTTATTAACAGTTGCTTGTGGTATTGCTACGTTAGCTTTGCAAAATTATTCCAGCATTATTTGGATAAAAACAAAGACTATCTTATCTATGATATTGACTATAATTAGCGTTGTTATCTTTATTGCAAGCCTTGAACCTTATGTAGCCTTTTTTACATTTGTTTTGTTGATTATCAAGGGCGCTTTGTTGCTAAAACGCCCATGACACGAAGCGTATCAATGATGTGACGGGCAAATTCTTTCGTTTTTTTCACTCCAAAGTTAAAGTGTGATTAGGCAAGAGCCAAATACATAAAAAACAAAGGAGCAAAAAAATGAAAGAAGAAAAGAAAAAAATCCAAAACAATTTTATTGTAGCTGCCGGACTGTTGGCTTTGTTCATTCTCTACACAGTGGCAATTATGTTTGTTGATGTGCAGCCAATCGGCCCACAGGGTTCATCTGTCGGGTTTGCGGAAGTCAATCAATATTTTCATACGCTGTTTGGTGTGAATATGCTGCTATATAGTATAACAGACTGGTTGAGTATTGCTGTACTGTTTATCATGTTCGGATTTGCAATGGTAGGTCTTGTGCAACTTATTAAAAGGAAAAGTCTGTTTCGTGTAGATAGCAGTATTTTGGTATTAGGCGGTTTTTATGTGCTTGTATTTTTGGCATATCTCTTTTTTGAGTTTTTTGTTGTAAATTACAGACCTGTTTTGATTGAGGGTGTTTTGGAAGCCTCTTATCCGTCCTCTACAACAATGCTTATGATGTGCATTATGCCTACGGCTATTATGCAATTTCACCATTTGATTTCAAGCAAAAGATTAAGGAATATAGTAAATGCTTTTTGTGGTATCTATGCAAGTTTTATGGTCATTGGGCGGGTTTTATCTGGTGTGCATTGGTTTACTGATATTGTGGGTGGAATATTGCTTAGTGCAACACTTGTTATGTTGTACTATTCCACAAATCAGTTAGTAAATAGCAAAGCCAGCCGGAGCAGTCAACGGTCAAGATGAACGGGCTGCGCCCGCCGTTGACAGCCCCGCCTGTCCTTGCTGGTGGGTAGTCAAGGGGCGACAGCAGGGAGTGCTGCCGCCCCTCACTATCATCAGAGAAAGGGGGATTTTCCATGACCGAGAAAGAATACAAAGAACATATCCAGTACACCCATAACGCCTATTGCCGGATAGTCATTCGCCATGCTTCCATAGACGCTGCCCGTATGCTGTTTGCCAAGTGGAAACGAGAAATCTCCCTTGAATACTTGACCGAAGAAAAGTTTGTTCCACTAAGCACCACAGACGAGTATTTTCAAGTGCCAGACTATGGCGAAACTTATCCATTCTCCGTCCGGGGGGCAGACGATACTTTTAGATAGCTGCTCCCTTGCGGTTGCTCTTGCCGAGCTGCCGGAACAAACGCAGGAGGAAATCTTTTTGTATTACTTCCAGCACTTGACGCAGAAAGAAATCGGGGAACAAAGCGGCTGGACACGTAGCACAATCGGGCGGCATATTCAGCTTGCCTTGAAGCGGCTGAAAGAGGAAATGGAGGTGTTGTCCCATGAGTAACCGACTTCTCCCCTATGACACTATCATAAAGGCACATGAGGGCGACCCCATAGCAATACAAGCTGTCCTTGACCGATACGCCGGATATATCCGCTACTTCTCCAAGATGAACGGCTATTATAACTCTGATATGGAGGACTACATCAGAACAAAGCTGATTGAAAGCCTGTTCAAGTTCCGGTTTGACCGATAACATAAAAACTGAATATCCCGCCGCCCCGCAGCGGCACATGAAGCAGTAAATCCGAAAAAGATTTGCTGCTTTTTTTGCGCCCATTTTTGGCAAATCGGGAAAGTGTCGGTACTGGTATGTGAGCAAGGAAATTTCCCGTTTTCTATCAAACAGCGGGCAAAACACAGCTTCCAAAACGCCTTATTGTCGGGAAAGACCGAGCCACCGGAAAAGTTCTTGCCGGAAAGTCCGTCATTTTTGCTTTTTGCGGTGTTGTAGGGAGTAAGGGGGGAGAATGCCAGCCTGCCGCCTTTTATGAAAAAAGCTGGTTATAGATTTCCCGAAAAAGTGGCAGTAGGAAGTGAACGGCAGTCCGGCAGTTTCTTAGAGCAAGATTCTACCGAGGTGCCAAAATTCGCTTTTCGCTCATTTTGCCCCTGCGGGAATCTTGTTGGGGAGTGCCTTCCCCAAACCCTGCTTATGCGGCTTACGCCGCTTATCCCGCCGCAGCCATGCGGCAGCCGAAAGGAGGTTTTTACCATGCGAAAACGATATAACACGCCCCACCGCAGCCGGGTAGTCAAGACACGCATGACCGAGGAAGAATACACCGAGTTTGCGGAAAGGCTTTCTGCTTACAACATGAGCCAAGCCGAGTTTATCCGGCAAGCCATAACCGGGGCAGCCATACGCCCCATCATAACCGTTTCCCCCGTCAATGACGAGCTGCTTGCCGCTGTTGGGAAGCTGACCGCCGAATACGGCAGGATCGGCGGCAACTTAAACCAGATAGCCCGGACGCT
>NZ_WQPP01000047.1:0-2029 GCF_018785345.1 Clostridium sp. MCC345 | reverse complement strand
GGTGACCAGCAGCCTGTGAATATCAATGGGCGTGTTATGGTTCCGGTAAGAGCAGTGGCAGAAAAAATGGGCTGGGATGTTGAATGGTTCACTTATTACGGTAATACAGTAGTAGATGGACAGTTTCAGCAGGAACACGATATTGTCTTAAAAAATATCGTTAAAAAATCTGATACTTATTGGGCAGGCTATCAAACCAATATCAATATTGAGCATCAAACCAGAAGCAGCCGTATTGATGGAAAAACTCCCTATCAAACCAAAGAAGCTCCTGTGACAGTTCCGATTGCTACAATTAACGGCAGAACCTTACTTGGTATCAGAGATATTGCTGAATGCACTTATTCTGATATTAAATGGGATAGTGCATCGCAAACTGTTCAAATCACAACAAAACCTGTAGAACAGTTCCCGAAATACAGTGATGTG
This sequence comes from Clostridium sp. MCC345, assembly GCF_018785345.1. Lineage (NCBI taxonomy): Bacteria > Bacillati > Bacillota > Clostridia > Eubacteriales > Clostridiaceae > Clostridium > Clostridium sp. MCC345. The sequence continues at coordinate 1,600 of NZ_WQPP01000047.1, read as the reverse complement.
CTGGAATATGCTAATATCCGAGAAGGTGATACAAAAAGATTGCAAACTGAATCGGAAGAAACTAATTTGAAAAATAACAAGAATCAGCAAGAACAGCAAAAGCAGGAAGAAGCCGCTGTTACGGATGAAAGTAGCTATGCTGACGAAGTAATTCGTTTAGTTAATAAAGAGAGGGAAAAAGCAGGGTTGAGTTCTTTAGAAGCAAATAAAGAACTTACATCAGCGGCGGAAGTTAGAGCAAAAGAGATTTCTAAAGTATTTGGTCATACTCGCCCAGATGGAAATTCTTTTAATACAGCTGCAAAAGAAGCAGGGTTTGATGGAGATTATATTGGAGAGAATATCGCTGGAGGAAGAATGACACCTGCTGATGTGGTAGAAGGTTGGATGAATTCGGAGGGTCATAGAAAAAACATTTTAAGACCTGAATATAACTATATCGGGGTGGCTTATCTCCATAAAAGCAATAGTGAATATGGTCGTTACTGGGTTCAAATCTTTGCAAGATAAAAAACTTAAAACATTATAGCGAAAGAGATACGAAAAAAATCGTATCTCTTTTCTATTTGCAAAAAAAGAAAGGGTGAAGAAGTATGCAAAAAAAGAAAAGATTTCTTGCACTTTTGCTTGCTCTGGTAGTTGCACTGCCTTTTATTCAGTCACCACTTACTGCACAAGCAGCAGGCGAAGGTAGTGTAACGAGAAAAATCACAGTAGTAAAGGGAAAAGACATCAACGATATCCAGTATGATGGGAAGAATGTTCTTCATTCGTCTGCATGGTGGTATGACGAGGATGGAACAAAACATCCGGCATTTTGTGTTGATCCAAAACTTGCCGGTCCCGGAGAGATTGCTGCAGGAAAGTAGGATGTTAATGTAATAGTGAATTAATATACAAATAAAATGTATATTTACGATATGAAAAAGTTTGAAAAATGTGTTTTTTATACTTATAAAGATTGAAAAAATGTGATAAATATAATTGAAATCATTGAAAAAAAGTGTTATATTAGACTTAACAAAAAGGAGGGGATACTTTGAAAAGAACAGCTATGGAAAAATTAGTAGCATGGAAATCAAGTGATGAGCGTAAGCCGATGGTTTTAAAGGGAGCCAGACAGGTTGGGAAAACTTGGTTGATGAAAGAGTTCGGTAAAAATTACTATAAGAGCTTTGTATATTTCAACTTTGATGAAGAAGATGAGTTAAAATCAATTTTTGAAACCAATAAAAATCCGCAGCGTATTATAGAGCTGCTGTCAATGATTGCCGGGGAAAAAATACATCCATTAGATACACTGGTCATATTTGATGAGGTGCAAGAATGTCCGGAGGCATTAAATGCGCTGAAATACTTTAAAGAAAAGGCAAATGAGTACCATGTTATTGCTGCAGGGAGCCTTCTGGGAACGCTTCTTGCAAAGCCAAAATCATATCCGGTTGGAATGGTAAATTTATTAGATATTTTTCCTTTGACTTTTGAGGAGTTCTTGGAAGCAACAGATGCACCCTTATTTGCTTATTATGAGGGTATCCATAAGGAACAGCAGATAGAGGAAATCTTTCATAATAGACTTTTGGAAGCCTATAACAATTAT
>NZ_WQPP01000046.1:0-826 GCF_018785345.1 Clostridium sp. MCC345 | reverse complement strand
GGAAAAAAGACCATTCCAGCCGCCGTTTCTTGCTCATTCTTGGCATGGGTGCGCTCCTTTCTGCCGTTTCCGCTGGTGTGACGGTATCGGCGGTAATTCTGTATCATCTCGGTATCATTTTCGGGGTTTTTCTGCCCTGTAAGTCCCTTAAAAAATCCTTTGGTATTGCGGGTAAGGTACGGGGCAGCCCCCTTGTTCTGTATGGGTTCGGGTACATTTTGGGGTGGTTTTTATCGCTCCTGTTCCTGCCTTTTCACAGGCTTGCGCTCCCGGCGTAAAATCTGGTCGATATTGCACTTGACGGTCTGTAAGCGGCGGTATTCCTCCCGTTTTGCCCGGTAATCGTTGTAGCCGCTGTTTTTCTCTTTGATAAGGCTTTCAATCTCTGCTTGCAGGGCTTTATAGCTTGGCAGCTTGGAAATACCGTTCTCTTTGAAATAACGGGCGGCTGCGTCTGCTATGATAAAGTCGCTTTCGTGCTTCTGTCGGTAGGCTGCTTTTGCTTTGGCGTTTTTCTGCTGTTTCAGCCCGTCCCGGACAGGGCGGGTCTTGGAATAGGCAAGTACCTGCCGTTGCAGCTCCTTTTTCCCGTTCAGCGTCTTTTCCACCTGCTTCAGCTCTGTAAGGCTTTCCTGCATGGCGGCATAGGCGGCAGAACAGGCTTCGTCCAGTTCCTCCGGGGAAGAAAAGCCGTACTGCTGGTAGGCGGTAACAGTAGCCGCCATCTGCTTTAGATTGTGCTTTGCCGCCCAGCGGTCATAGCCCACGCCCTTGCCCTCGGCTCGCTTGGCTTCCCGGTCAACCATGCGCTGCAAGGTGTTGTCTG
>NZ_WQPP01000045.1:0-251 GCF_018785345.1 Clostridium sp. MCC345 | reverse complement strand
TTCGTAAACATTTTTCAACGCAAGGTTGTGAAAGATATTCATTGTTCGGTTTTGAAGGATCAAACCTTCAAACAAAATAGAAAACACACAAAACATCTTCGGTGATGATGCGCTTGGGGGACACACCCGTTCCCATTCCGAACACGATGGTTAAGACCCAAGCGGTCGATAGTACTTGGTGGGCAGCTGCCTGGGAGAGTAGATGGTCGCCGAAGTCCTATGGGCTCATAGCTCAGCTGGTTAGAGCGCAC
>NZ_WQPP01000044.1:7801-126093 GCF_018785345.1 Clostridium sp. MCC345 | reverse complement strand
CCGGGCAGAAAACTGTTCGGACTTTTCTCATATAGTCCAAAGTTGCGGTAGAATTGTTCACAAGTTTTATGGTATAATTTGAATGCGATAGTTGAGCTACAAATCGGAATTTGTAGAGAGATTTCCTGAACTTTCCTTATTTTTCAAGGCTTACAGCCTCTTAGATAGTGAAATGATATGTATTTTCCCTTATTTTTGCCCTTGTGAGGAATCCGCAAGGGAAATAAGGGAATTTTTATTTAAGCATTGCTCGCTACTTTATCAAGAAGTCTTGCGGAATCCCGCTTTGCTTTTCTTGTTGAGTGAGCGTAGATGTTCATTGTGGTACTGACATCAGAATGTCCTAACAGTTCCTGTACATCTTTCGGAGCCGCCCCGTTGGAGAGAAGGTTGCTGGTGTAGGTGTGCCGTAACTGGTGGAAGTGAAAATCTTCAAATCCTTCCAGCTTTTTTGACACTGACCTGCATACAATGCCGAGTGTACTCGGCAGTTCTAAACTGCCATCCGGTCTGAGGCAGACAAAGGAGATTTCCTTATAATCTGCCGGGACTTCCTGTGTTCCGTCAAGGTGATAGTATTCATAATACACCCTGTTTTTTACATGCACCTCTTTGTAATAGTTGCGGTGGTAAAGTTCCCCGTACTGCATCCGGCTTTTCAGTTGTTCCCGTCTTGCTGCTTTCAATATTTCAGTCAGCGTATCTCCAAAATCAACAATCCTTACTTTCTTTCGCTTGGTTGTTCCAATCACATTCTTATGCTTCGTTCCGTCATAACGGATACTGCGTTTTATGGTCAGGCATTGTTCTTCAAGGTTGATGTCCTGCCATGTAAGACCACAGGTTTCCCCGATACGAAGTCCTGCATAATATGCGATCTGAATCGGCAGAATAGCAGGTGGATTTTTCTTTTCCAGATATTGGATAAGCCGTTCATAATCCTCATGTGAAATCGGCAGTGTACCTTCTTCCACTTCATCATCGGAAAAGAGGTCAACTTCCTCTGCCTGTTTTTTCAGCTTAATATACTGCATCGGATTGAAACTGATTAACTGTTTTGGAAATACTGCAAAACGGAATGACTGCTGTAACACTGCGGAAAAAGAATGGATATAATCTTTGCTGTATCCCTTTCTTACTTTCCCGTCTGGAAACTCACCACCGAATGTAAGCAGATCAAGAAATGCTTGTAAATGTTCGGCAGTAACTGTTTTCAGTTTGCGGTCTGCAATCGGGTGTTTTTTGATACAGCGGATTGCACCAAGATAATTTTCCACTGTACCGTTGCTGAGTGTCCCAGTTTTTAGTTCTTCTTCTGCCCACATGTCTAGAAGTTCCCCTACGGTAAGATTATCTGCCTTTGCAACAAACTTCTTATCTTCGTAGTCTTCCAGTGCCTTGCGGAGAAGCTTTTCCGTCTCACTTTTACTTTCGGTTCCGGCGTATTCTTTCTGAACCATTTTACCGCTTGCGTCCTCTACATAGAAGCGGTAGTACCATTTCTTTCCTTTTTTTCTAACAGATCCTTTTGCCATAATCGTATGTCTCCTTTCGATATCAGACAATCGGAACTGTTGAAATGCTTCTTGCGTGTAAGTATATCACAACTCCGGTTGTCTTACTATACCGATTCAGAATCCTCATACATAACTTCGGATAAAAGATTGGCAAGCCTTTGTTCTGCTGCTTCCGGTTTCTTTGAATAGAGCCTTACAACATCCGCCATATCATTAAATGCGTTGACAGTATGTGTGATCTCCCTGAGAAACATAATCTCATTATATTCATCTTTCGATTCAAATCCCATTACTTTGGCAATGTCCGCATCTTTGGTACTGCCTTTGTAATTTTTGCAGGCGAACTGAAACGAATCCAGAAACAGTTCATATTGCTTTAACATTAACAGCAGTAAGTCTTTAGAAAAAGCGTCTTCTGTTTTATTGAGGTCAAGAGGTAACTGTTTGAGAATGTTGCCCATCGCATCACGAATCTGCAATTCTTTCTTATCCGTAATATCAGTTTCATATTCATCGGTTTCCCCTTTGAGCCATTCGATTGATACATGAAGTGCTTCCGAGAGACCTTCCAGTACCATCTTTTTGGTATTGTCAATCGAACCATTCTCATAACGCAGGATTGTGGAAGCGGTAACTCCCATTTTCTCTGCGACATAAGGCTGTGTCAGATTTAATTCCAGACGGCGCTGTTTTGCCCTGCTGCCAATCAGCTTGCGTAGTTCTTTATCTTTCATGCTGATGTGCCTCCTTTTTCGGTATGTCATTACTATACCACGTAACAACATATATTGCAATATGCAATTTATAGAAAAGAAATACAATTTCATAATGCTTGACAGCAGGATGCAAACACGCTATACTGACAGCACAAATAAAATTGCATAATGCAATCAATAAGGAGGTGGTCATATGACGCAAAGAAAGATCGCCTTATCTATTGAGGAAGCTGCTGATTATACAGGAATCGGCAGGAACACCCTGCGAAAGTTGGTAGAGTGGAAGAAACTTCCGGTATTGAAGGTTGGGAGAAAAGTCCTGATCAAAACAGATATGCTGGAACTCTTTATGGAAGCCAACGAGGGCAGGGACTTGAGGGATAAGGGAAATGTGAAAGCAGTCACAAGAAACGGTTCAACTTAAAAAAGCGGTTCCCGAAGAAACCGCCAAAGGTTCTATCAGACCGGAGCCATGATATACCTACACGCAAGCAGATTATACCATATACTTCGTCTGACAGACAACAGGAAACTTATGTTTGGAAGAAAAATGAAAGGACGATGATATTTATGGCAAGATCAACAAAGAGTTATGAGGAGCGTATGCTCCAGTTGGAAAAGAAAGAACAGGAAAGCCTTGAGAAAGCAAAACAGTATGCAGCACAGAAACGGGAACTGAAGAAACGTCAGAAAGATGTGGAAACCAAAAGACGGACACACAGGCTCTGCCAGATTGGCGGTGCGGTGGAATCGGTGCTGGGTTCTACGATTGAGGAAGAAGATATCCCGAAGCTGATTGGCTTCTTAAAAAGGCAGGAAGCAAACGGAAAGTTTTTCTCAAAGGCAATGCAGAAAGAGCCAGTTGCAAATACGGAGGAAGTGTAATGCCGGAGGGAGTGGGTTTTCCATTCCCTTCATTGTTTTTTTATGAAGGGCGCATTTATGGACAACCAGAGGTCGTCCGTATAAGTTTGCCACAGGTGGCAACCGGTCTGCGCTTATGCTTGCCGGGCTCGTTCCGTCGGCGGGCATTTCATGCAGACCTGATCATGCCGCAGGAGGCACTCTTCGCCAGAGGGGCGCATTCCATTCAGGCTGTTATGCACAGGGCACTCTTACGCAGAGGGCGTTCCGGCAGATACCATTTTCTTTTAGGAAAACGTTACTTGCCGGAAATCAAAGCCGGATACGGCAGAAAAGGGGAAACGGATCATGGCAATTTTTCATTATACAGTAAAGATTGTTGGACGCAGCAAAGGAAAATCCATCATATCGGCATCTGCTTATCTCAATGGAGATGTGATGAAAAATGAAGAAATAGGCAGAATCAGTTATTACACTTCCAAAAGAGAAGTTGTTTATACCAGCCTGATGATGTGTGAAAATGCACCACAGGAATGGCTGAATGTACCTGCTGAAAATATCAGACGGTTCCAGAAATCTGTCCGATATAAAAGAGCAGATAACAAAGATGCTGCACTGGAAAAATTTAAACTCACTTTTCAGAAACAGCGTTTGTGGAATGAAGTTTTGAAGATTGAGAAGACCTCGGATGCACAACTCGGCAGGTCATTTGAATTTTCACTTCCGAAAGAATGGAGCCGACAGGAACAGATTGAATATACAACGGATTATATTCAGAAAAACTTTATAGACAAAGGCATGTGTGCAGATTGGAGCATTCACGATAAGGGCGATGGAAACCCACATGTGCATTTACTTGTGACGATGCGGCCATTCAATCCAGACCATTCATGGGGAAACAAAGAAGTCAAGGACTGGGATTTTGTCAGAGATGAAAATGGAAATATTGTGGTGGATGAATCCCATTCGGACTGGTGGCAGGATAAAAAGAACCCTGACCGTCATGGAATCCGAATCCCGGTATTGGACGAAAATGGCAATCAGAAAGTCGGTGCAAGGAACCGTAAACAGTGGAAACGTGTATTAACCGATGCTACCGGGTGGAATGATCCAAAGAACTGTGAATTGTGGCGGAGCGAATGGGCGAAAGTCTGTAATGCACATTTATCAGTAGAGCAACGGGTTGACCACCGTTCCTATGCAAGACAGGGGAAATTAGAAATTCCTACAATTCATGAGGGTGCAGATGCAAGAAAAATTGATGAGAAGTTTCAAAATGGACAGGTACAGACAGCTTCATGGAAAGTAGAGGAAAACCAGATCATAAAAAGACAAAATGCACTGTTGAAAAAGATACAGACCAGTTTCGGAAAAGTGTCTGGTGCATTATTACAATGGAAGGAGCGATTGAATGACCTTAGAAGAAAGCCGGGAAGTCATTCCCATGATGGAGTCAATGATAAACCGGATAGAGGAACAGCAGAAGCTTATGGCAGAGATGGTACAGGAATTGCAGGAACGGGACAGACAGCTTCTGTCCTTCCGGGAGCAGAACCAGAGTTTGCAGATATTAAACAGCGAGTTATCCGGGCTGTTGAATCTTTTGCCAGATACAGAAGAACTGCTTTCCCAGATCGAGCAGCTGAAAAACAGAATCGAACAGTTGGAAAACGAGAATCAGCAATGGCAGAAATTAACGCAGAAGCTGAACAGCGAGAACAGCTTATTACTGAAACAGAACAGCGAATTGCTGACCTTAAACAACAGATAGAGAAAGCGAGGGATATAGATGAGAGAATACGTAAACTCAGAGAACGTCGGACAGGTGGAAGAACTTCTGCTGATGACGGAACAGATGCAGGACGAACTGGATCAGAAAGACGAGACGATTATGGAACTGAACAGGCAGCTAAGCAGATCGCTGAGCTTGAACGAGAAATTGAACAGCGAAAACAGAGCCGAGAATATCGAAGCATTGCGGACAAGATTAAGGCAAACAGAGCAACAATTAACCAGCGAGACAGACAGCAGGAAAAGAGCCGACGCAGAAGTCGTGACATGGAAATTTAAGTACGAAAAAGTGGAACAGGAGAAACTTTATGCACAGACATACCAAAAGACGGTAGAGGTAGCTGTTGAGAAAAAAGTGCCTTATGAGAAATGTGAAAAATGTGATCGCACTGCTTACCGGAAAGCAAAAGAGAAATGCGATAACCGAAAAATTCAGTTGGAGAAAAAATATAAAAATATGACGACAGGTTATGAAAGTATCCTGTTCCTGCTGACATGGTACAGCATAGCAACTACACTGTTCGTTGCTATCCTTTCTCCTGCTTTCCTTAACGACTGCATCACTTTTTTCGTTACGATAGGAAAAGGAATTGTAAGCCTGCTTCAAGAGTTTGTGACAGGTGCAGATTCTTTCGGACAATTAAACAATGGAATCTCAAATAGTATCATTTCCGAGATTCTGTACTGGTTGATCATAGCCATTATTATGGGAATTTTATTCCTCATAACGGGATTCCTGATAATCGGGATTGGTTATCAGGTGGGGAAAATCTACCGGAAATATTGCTGGGATATCATCAGTATCATGATGGCAATAATGAGTACAGCTATCGTGATCTATTTCGGTGAATGGATAAAATCTGTTATTCCGATAAACCTTATTGTGCTATTACTTCTTGTGCATGTGGTCTATATCGGAATCCGATGTTATGTGAAAGACTGGCAGGAAGAACGGGGATATTATTAACTAAGACTTCCCATATCTAAAATGGGATTCGCACCTTGAAAATTCAATATTTCAGCTAACAAAATAGTGATTTATGCTGCTACAGACTTAGGATGGAGTGCATTTCGCAGATATTCCGGCAGTCTTGCTTCAAAATCAGCGGTAAAAGCAGTCAGTTGTTCATTGCTGAGCTTTAAAATTTCCTGAAGGCTTGCCATTAAGGCATCACTTTCTGCATTTAACAGGAGTGGAGACAAGACTTTCGGCCAAGGATTTTTATAATAATGCAAAAAAATCTATTCTTACAAAAAATCAGTTCTATTTTGACGCAAGACATGTATATGCAAATGCCAAAAGGAAACTTCCGTGTTTAAAACGCTTGCCGGAATTAACGAATGAAATGATATGTGTTCTAAAAAATATGGAAACCATGACAATTACATATAAACTCAGCGTTACAAATTTGGAATTTACAGGAAGTGTGACAAGAAAGCCAAAACGGTATACTGGGAAAAAAGATTAAGAAAGGAATAAAGAGCTGGTTTCAATTGTAAAATTTATGGGGAACTAACATCAGCTTATTGACATGAATTTAAAAATAAGTATAATAATAGTTGAGTAATTGTTCAACTATTATTATTTGGAGGTGAATATATGCCAAAAACGTCTTATATTTGTAATTGCGATGTAATTCATGAGGATATTGTGAATGATGTGAAATCCAAGATGCAACCCAAAGATGATTATATCCAGTTAGCATCTTTATTTAAGCTATTTGGAGATGGTACCAGAGTACAAATCTTACACGCTCTGGAACAGAGTGAGATGTGTGTATGTGATCTTGCTGTGCTACTGGGGGTAACGAAATCCGCAATCTCACACCAGTTAAAGGCATTGCGTCTTGCGAATCTGGTAAAATTCCGTAAAGAAGCACAGATAGTTTACTACTCGCTGGCAGATGATCATGTGAAAGAGATTATTGACAAGGGATTTGAGCATCTTTGGCAGAAATAATATTTTTTAATATTATAGTTGAGTAATTGAACAATTAAACAAATTATAGAGTAGGGATGCGCTGATTGCTGCAGGTTATGATCCGTGTAAAAAATGCAATCCGTAAAAATGTGTCAGATATTTAAAAAATATGGAAGAGGAAGGTTGTAGTTCTATATTGCAATACTTCTTCTTTGCGCATATTGGATATGTTGTTGAGGGCGACTGTTGCACGCAGAAGATAAGTTGCGCCGGTCTGCGATAATGTGCTGTTTGTATAAGGAAAAGGACAAGGAGTTATGATGAATTTTAGTGGTATATTGATTGGTGTGCTTACCTTTTTTCTGATTGGATTGTTCCATCCTATTGTTATATATGCGGAGTATTACTTTGGAAGCCGCTGTTGGCCGGTATTTTTGCTGGTGGGCATTTTGTGTATGATTCTATCCGTAAGAATGCAGGAAATACTTTGGTCGGTTTCCCTGGGTGTTTTGGGCGTCAGTTGCTTTTGGAGCATTAAGGAACTGAAAGAACAGGAAAAAAGAGTGGCAAAAGGATGGTTCCCGAAGCGGAAGGTGGATAAGCACTAAAGAAGAAAGCGGGGAGATGAGAAGATGGCGGTATGGAGATTACAGGTGAATACTGGAGGAGCGAACGTTGCGGATTATTGCTTGCAAAACCATGTTGCAGCACTTGGGGGCTGGCAAGGTACTTGCTATGGAGCGTTTATCAAGGCAATCTTACACGTTTCTGACGAGCTGATTGAAAAAATCTATATCGACTTCTTCAACAGACTGCCAGAATTCATGCAGAACGCCCTAAGTGAAGACTTCCGGGTGGCGTAAGTGGTATTTTTAGGATCTGAAATATAGAGTTTTCAAGGTACAAATCCCACTATTTATGTGGGAAGTTTAAGTGAGTAATTGAACAATTAAACAAATTATAAGGAGATTATCATGAAACGCATATTTCTATTAAAAGGGTTGGACTGTCCAAATTGTTCTGCAAAAATTGAAAAAGAAGTCGGAGAGTTGGATGGAGTGCAATCCTCAGTGGTAAATCTGATGAAGCAGACGCTTACAATCAATGTTACTCAGATAGCCGCAGATACGATAGCCAGTCAGATTGAAACGATTGTTTATAGTCATGAGCCAGATGTGGAAGTTCAGGAAGAAACCATTATGAATGTTACAAAGAGTTATTCGTTAAAAGGGTTGGACTGTCCGAATTGTTCCGCAAAAATTGAAAAAGAAGTCGGAGAGTTGGATGGAGTGCAATCCTCAGTGGTAAATCTGATGAAGCAGACGCTTACAATCAATGTTACTCAGACAGCCGCAGATACGATAGCCAGTCAGGTTGAAACGATTGTCCACAGCCATGAGCCGGGTGTGGAGGTTCAGGAAGAAACAATTATCCCTGTTACAAAGAGTTATTTGTTAAAGGGCTTGGACTGTCCGAACTGCTCCGCAAAAATTGAAAAAGAAGTCGGAGAATTGGATGGAGTACAATCCTCAGTTGTAAATTTGATGAAGCAGACGCTGACAATCAATGTTGCTCCAGCTGTCGCAAATACAATAGCCAGTCAGATTGAAACGATTGTCCACAGCCATGAGCCAGATGTAGAAGTTTCCAAAATTGCACAGGAATACTATATACCTGCAAAAAAACAGGATACCAATACATCCTATAACAATGAGGATAAGAAGTTGACAGTTCGTTTAGCGACTGGTGCAGCAATCTATGCCATTGGTATGGCATTGACTGTTTTTGCGAAAGTGCCACTGCCTATCGAGTTAGCTTTTCTCATTGTTTCTTATGTTATTCTTGGTGGAGATGTTGTATGGCAGGCTGTGAGGAACATTTCAAAGGGGCGTGTATTTGATGAACATTTTTTGATGAGTGTTTCTACGATTGGGGCTTTTGTCATTGGTGAATATCCAGAAGCAGTTGCTGTTATGCTATTCTATCAGGTAGGTGAATTTTTTCAGTCATTGGCTGTTAAGCGTTCCAGAAAATCTATATCAGACTTAATGGATATACGTCCGGATTGTGCTACAGTCAGAAGGAACGGAGAATTGATTACCATATCTCCTGAAAGTGTTGCCATTGGTGAGATTATTATTGTAAAGCCTGGTGAAAAAATCCCATTAGACGGTGTGGTATTGGATGGAGATTCTATGCTGGATACGAGGGCTTTAACTGGAGAATCGGTTCCGAGAAGCGTTCATAAAGGAGACGAAGCACTTTCCGGTTGTATGAATCAGACGGGTGTCTTAATGATTAAGACAACAAAAGCATTTGGTGAATCTACGGCTTCAAAGATTATTGATCTTGTGGAAAATGCGTCAAGCCGAAAAGCACCAACAGAAAATTTTATTACTACATTTGCACGTTATTATACACCTGTGGTTGTAATCTTAGCAGCTTTTCTGGCGATTCTGCCACCGATCATTCTTGGCGGAGGCTGGACAGAGTGGATTCGCAGAGGATTTGTTTTCCTTGTGGTATCTTGTCCATGTGCATTGGTTATTTCAATCCCGCTGACTTTCTTCGGCGGCATTGGTGCAGCATCTAAACGAGGTGTTCTTGTAAAAGGAAGCAATTATTTAGAGGCACTTAATAATGTCAGCGTTATTGTGTTCGATAAAACCGGAACACTTACAAAAGGTGTTTTCAATGTGACGGATATTCTGCCTGCAAATGGATTTTCAAAAGAACAGGTTCTGGAGCATGCGGCAGAGGCAGAGAGTTTTTCTAACCATCCTATTGCAAAATCCATTCTTGCTGCTTATGGAAAAGAAATTGATCAGTCAGTGATTTCTGATTATAAGGAAATTTCAGGATATGGAATCAGTGTAATGGCAGGGGAAAAGAAAGTTTTTGCTGGCAATACGAAACTTATGGATACAGAATGTATAGAGTACACAACCTGTGAAAACGCAGGTACAAAAGTTTATTTGGCTGTAGATGGTCAATATGCAGGATGTATTTTGATAACAGATGAAGTGAAGCCGGACAGTAAAAAAGCAATTTCTGACCTGAAACATATCGGCGTGGAAAAAACAGTCATGCTTACCGGTGATGATGAAAAAATTGGGAAGTCCGTTGCAGAAGAATTGCAGTTGGATGAATATTATGCACAGCTGCTTCCTGACCAAAAAGTGGAAAAGGTTGAGCTTTTAGATAGTAAAAAGAGACCGGGAAGCAAATTGGCTTTTGTTGGTGATGGTATCAATGACGCTCCTGTCCTTGCCCGTGCAGATGTTGGTATTGCAATGGGTGGGCTTGGTTCGGATGCGGCCATTGAAGCAGCAGATGTAGTTCTGATGACAGATGAACCGTCTAAGCTGGTGGACGCGATTGAAGTAGCAAAAGCGACAAAACAGATTGTCATGCAGAATATAGTGATTGCTCTTGGGATTAAGAGTGTGTTCCTGATTCTTGGCGCTCTTGGTATTGCGGGAATGTGGGAAGCTGTATTTGGTGATGTAGGCGTTACCATAATTGCTGTTTTAAACGCAATGAGAATTTTGAAAAAATAGGAAATGAGGTGGGAATGTGAAACGAAAACTGATTCTGTTAGTTGTTACGATTGTTTTTCTTGCAGGTTTCGGTGCACTTTTGCACTCACCGCCCTCTATGATTGATGCAGTCACAGGAGCAACACCGAAGTCAAAAAAGGCGGCTCAAGCCTCCGCACAGTTGGAAGGCTCTTATGTTCTCGGTATTAATATGATGTCAGATGGTCTCGACAACGAGAACACCCGGAATAAATTAAAAGAATTGGCACTGGACGATTCGGAAACAAATGAAACAGATCTCATGAAAACGGACATTAGTTTTCGGTTATATGTATCTGAGACGGATTATCCGCTTGTCAGTTATGCTAAGAAACTCTGTGACAGGTTGAAACAGGCCGGTTTCTCCGTAGATCTGAAAGAGTACAGTAACACAATGATGCTATCAAGAGTGGTAAGTGGAAAGTATGATGTATTCCTGGCATCGGATGATTTTATTGACGTTACAACGCTAACACAGATGGACTATATGATCATGGACAGCGAAGAAATGAGGTGAGCGGGAATTTATGAGAAAATGGAATACGATTTTGTCTGTTTTAATGCTTCTCATTTTTATGATTCATGGAATCATGGGCAGCTTTATGCTGAACGGAGTTGGAAGTAGTGCAGGGAAACTTCTTGCATGGATTGGTGTTGGTATTCTTGTTGTGCATACGGTGATTGGTGTCATCCTGACAGTTCAGAGTTTACAGACAGCGAAGCAATCAGGAAAAATGTATCTGAAACAAAACGTCATATTCTGGGCGAGACGAGCCAGTGGGATGGCAATACTGATTCTGCTGTTATTCCATATTGGCTTGTTTGGAAAGGTGCAGAATGGGACATATATTTTGTTCCCTTTTACAACTGTAAAGATGGTAACTCAGCTTTTGTTCGTGGCGGCAATCTTTGTTCATATTTTTATCAATATCCGCCCATTGCTCGTATCGCTAGGAATCATCAGTTATAAAGAACGAAGGGGTGATATTTATTTGATTCTTTCGGTGCTCCTTCTGTTTATAGCGGGCGCAGTTATTTTCTATTATATTGGGTGGCAATATCTATGAGTAAGACAATTATTATTATAGGTGCTGGACTGGCAGGACTTTCAGCGGCTTTGCAGGCAGCGGAAAATGGATGCAATGTAAAACTGGTTTCCTCCCTTCCGTCAGAGAGGGCACAGTCTGTTATGGCGGAGGGCGGTATCAACGCAGCTTTGAATACAAAAGATGAAAACGATAGTCCCGAAGAACATTTTACAGATACAATAAAGGCAGCATGTGGTCTGGCAGATCCAAATGCAGTTTGGGGAATGACACAGGCAGCACCGGAGCTGGTGCACTGGCTGTTAAAACTTGGAGTTCAATTTAACATGAGCGGCTATGATGATGTGGATCTGCGGAATTTTGGCGGGCAGAAAAAGAAAAGGACTGCTTTTGCGCAGAGCGATACCGGGAAGCAGATCATGACAGCTATGATAGACGCTGTTCGCAGGAAAGAAGCATCTGGTATGGTAGAACGGTTCAGCCATCATTCTTTCCTAACACTTCGTCTGTGTGACAATATTTGTTGTGGCTGCGTAATCAGGGATGAATACAGTCAGGAGACTGTGGAATTACCGGGGGATGCGGTTATTGTTGCCACCGGTGGTATGCACGGATTGTTTGGAAATACAACGGGTTCGCTGAGCAATACAGGAGAAGTCACCGCAGAATTGTTCCGGCTTGGTGTTCCTCTGGCAAATGGCGAGATGATCCAGTATCATCCGACAACTGTGAAATGTGGTGGAAAACGCATGCTCATCAGCGAGGCGGCCAGAGGGGAAGGTGGCAGGTTGTTTGCCATGAAAGATGGAAAACAATGGTATTTCATGGAGGAAAAATACCCGGAGCTTGGAAATCTGATGCCACGAGATATTACCGCCAGAGAGATATGGAAGGTCAGCCATGAATCAGAGGTATTTCTTGACATGACGGAAATATCGGAGGAGATTATTTCAAATAAGCTATCTGGTCTGGCAGACGATTGTATGACCTATTTGCATAAAGATATACGAAAGGAACCGGTGTCTGTTTTACCGGGAATTCACTATTTTATGGGAGGTATTCTGGTGGATGAGCAGCACAGAACGCCGGTTCAGAATCTTTACGCTGCCGGAGAATGCTGTGCCCAATATCATGGTGCCAACCGTCTTGGTGGAAATTCTCTGTTAGGAGCGTTATACGGAGGACGTGTTGCGGCAAAATCAGCATGCGAACAGGCAGATGTAGTAGATCTATCTTGTGCGACACAGATAGATTTTCCACCAGCGTCTCAAATTTCAGAAATAAAGCAATTAAACAAAGTGATGCAGGAGACTATGGGCGTTGTCAGAAATGAGAATACGTTGTTAAATGGGATTCAAACGGTACAAGCGCTGACAGGAAATCTTCCATTGCTTGGCATGGCAGTTCTAAAGAGTGCTCTTGCAAGAAAAGAAAGCCGTGGTGCACACTGGCGGGAGGATTATCCGAAGAGCAATGACAATGATTACCTTAAAACAACGGTAGCCAGATTTGATGGAAAGCAGATACAGATTTCCTTTGTACCTGTTCCAGAAAGGCGGTGATTCACTTGGTATATAAAATAAAAATCAGGCGGCAGGAGAGTCAGAAATCAGACAGTTATTGGCAGGAATTTGAGTTTGACGGAAGCAAAAACAGCTCTGTTGCCACTGTTCTAAAGGAATTGAACAGTAGAACTCCTTTGAAAGATAACTCAGGAACTATAGTTACTCCCATCAGCTGGGAATGTAGCTGTATGGTGCGAAAATGTGGGGCTTGCGCCATGCTGATTAACGAACGTCCGAGGCTGGCATGCTCTACATTTCTACATATGTTAAAAGGTTCTACAATCACCTTGGAACCTTTAAGCAAATTTCCGCTTGTAAGAGATTTGATCGTTGACCGGTCAAATCTGTTTGAAAATTTGAAAAAACTGAACCTTTGGCTTGAAAGTGAAGCTTATATGAGTTCGTGGACACATGAACCGAGATACCAGTCGGCACGCTGTCTGATGTGTGGCTGCTGCCTTGAAGTGTGTCCTAACTTCTCTGCAAATGGGACTTTTGCAGGCGCTGTTGCTGCAGTCAACGCATTTCGGATTCTGAATGAAGAACAGGAAAGCACTCATTTGAATGAGATTTCTGCTGAATATAAGAAGAAATATTTTGAGGGATGCGGGAAGTCGTTATCTTGTCATGATATTTGTCCGATTGGTCTGCCTGTGGAAGAACTGCTTGTAAGGTCGAATGCAGCGGCTGTTTGGGGCAAATAAAATGGATGATAAAAGCTATAATGAATGTATGAAGAGAATCAAAAACTTGATTCTCTTTTTTAAAACACATACATTGGCAAATATCTATGTATATAGTATATTGAACATAGACAATGATCAATGTGAGGTGTCAATATGAATGCAATGGATGTGGCTTTGATATGCAAGGCTTTGGGCGATGCGAACCGGCTGGAAATTGTACAGATGCTGTCGGATGGAGAAAAGTGCGGGTGTAAACTTTTGGAAAGATTTGAAATTACCCAGCCAACTTTATCCCATGATGAATGTTCCGGAAATATTGTAGCTAATAGTTATTTAAACTGTTGTATTTGTTTAAAAATTAAAAAATATCTAATGAGTCTTCCGCATCTACCCACATCTGCAAATTTCCATCAAGATATAATCTTGCATATTCAAGAGGATCATCAATGGCGAGTGCGTTTAATGCACAGTCTGATCCTGATGTGGTTTTTAAGTCCTTTTCAGCTTCCCAACAGTCAATGCGGAGCATATAGCCAACAGAGGTATAAACATCAATGCTGTTTCGTCCGGGATTGTATTCTGCAAATATTGTTCTCATCGTATCTTATCTCCTTATCGTTCAATCAATTATTTGCTACAAAAATCAGAAGCATTTCAATCAGTTCACCATGTCACTTTTATTTTATGTTATACTATTTTATATAATTTTTTTGCCCTTGTATTTTCCCTTATCAGAGTTCGTAAACACTGGTGGGACGATATAACACAAGGGAAACAATAAGGGAAAGCTCGCCTGTGATAAATTCAGTGTTTTCAAGGGTTTGCGGAGAATTTAATAACAAAATATAACAGTTGTTAAATTGCTTAAAACAGGTGAAATCTCAATCGGAATTTGAAAGGATGATGATATGATGGATAAATTAAAAAAGAACATGGTTTTCTACCTACTGTTGCTGATAGATTTTTATATCGTTCCTTGGTTTATAAAAAACACAGGAAGTGCAATGATTGTTATGTTAGTAATTATTCCTCTAATATGTTTAATAACCTCTGTTTTTTATGGGGTTAGGAATGGTTTTAACTTCTGGTATATTTTGATTGTAGCAATAATGTTTGCGCCATCTATATTTATATTTTATAACTCAAGTGCATGGGTTTATGTAGTTGGATATGCTGTTATTGCATTATTGGGAAATTTAATAGCATTGCCATTAAGAAAAAGATAACTTCCAGTTTGTCAAGCTGAATCCATTTTACAGAGCAGTCCTGCACTACGGCATGCGGCTACCTTTTGGGTGCATTGATTCCCACGCAAAAAGCCGAGAATCATTTGATTCTCGGCTTTTCTTATATTCTCGTTTGTTTTTTATTTCAATTTTTATTCTTTCCCGTTCCAGCAATAGGTACATACCTTTTCTTTAGGCAGACCGATTGCCTCCAGAAGACCATCCAGAGACTGGAATCCAAGGGAAGCGAAGCCAAGCTTTTCACAGATGCGCTTCAGCATGCACTGCCCTCTTTCCGTGGAGGCATCCGCATATTCTTCCAGATACGCATCCCCCTGCAGGCCTTCCAGTTCATGAATGATGCGGCGTGCAAGCAAATCATCCTCACTGCTCTTGCTTGTGAAATTCAGATATTTGCAGCCATACATGATGGGAGGACAGGCAGAACGCATGTGAACCTCCTTTGCATGGGTGCTATAAAGGAATTCAACGGTTTCGCCAAGCTGCGTACCGCGAACGATGGAGTCATCCACAAAGAGCAGCTTCTTGCCTTCAATCAGCTCGGGTACGGGAATCTGTTTCATCTTCGCCACACGGT
Organism: Clostridium sp. MCC345; assembly: GCF_018785345.1. NCBI lineage: Bacteria > Bacillati > Bacillota > Clostridia > Eubacteriales > Clostridiaceae > Clostridium > Clostridium sp. MCC345. The sequence continues at coordinate 110,585 of NZ_WQPP01000044.1, read as the reverse complement.
TTCTGATTTTCTGGCTCGCAGGTGTGAAGGAACGAGGCCATGTCGGGGTATATTTTACGAAGGGGCGCGCATAGGTGTAGCCGCTTTCCTGCGCATAGCCCATGGCATGAGGCACGCCGGAATCGGGGATACCTGCGACATAATCAACCTCAGGGAGTGTTCCTCTTGCCGCTTCATCCCGCGCCATAATCTCACCGTTTTTATAACGCATCACTTCTACATTAACGCCCTCGTAATTGGAGTTAGGGTAGCCGTAATAGCTCCAGAGAAAGGCACAGATTTTCATATCCTCGCCGGCAGGCTGTAAGGTTTTGTAGCCTTCGGGGGTAATTTTCACGATTTCGCCGGGGCCAAGCTCATAATCCTTTTCATAGCCCAGCTTCTGATATGCGAAGGATTCAAAGGAAACGGCATAGCCATCCTCATCCTTCCCGATGAGAACAGGGAGTCTGCCCAGTTTATCTCTTGCGGCAATGATTGCATCATCCTCCGTCAGAATCAGAAGGGTAACAGAGCCTTCGATCGCCTCCTGTGCATATTTGATGCCGCTGATGAGATCGCTCCTCTGGTTAATCAGGCTTGCAACCAGCTCCGTTTCGTTTACGTTGCCTGTGGAACGGGACATAAACTGATGCCCTTTATCAAATTCCGCCTGCAGCAGCTCCTCTGCATTGTTAATCGCACCGATGGTGGTAATCGCGTAGGTGCCCAGATGGGAGCGCACAAGCAGGGGCTGAGGGTCGTTATCGCTGATACAGCCGATGCCGGAAACGCAGCCCTCAAATTCATACAAATCATCCTCGAATTTTGTACGGAAGGGTGTGTTTTCAATGTTATGGATTTCTCTCTGAAATCCCTTTTCCTTACTATGAAGTGCCATACCGCCTTTTTTTGTGCCTAGATGGGAGTGATAATCTACGCCAAAGAAAATATCCAGAACGCAGTCATTTTTACTTGTTACGCCAAAAAAGCCGCCCATGATGTGCCTCCTTATGTATAAAAAACAAACCGTATTATTTTGTAGTCCGCAGAATTTTTCCGCTAGTTTTATTTTAAACGAAAAAAAAAGGTAATACAACCAAAACAACGGCATAGAAACAGAGAAAAATAAAGAGGATTTTTGCCGTATGATAGCAGATTTTCCAAAAAAGATAAGGATTTTTTATCAGTATGATAAGTTTTCCTGATTATGGCTGTTATACGGCGGCGGAAGGATGGTTTTTCCTTGCAAAGCGGCGGCAGATTTGTTATCCTTCTAGGTAGTGACCGAACGAAGGGTTCGGCGTATTCTTTGGATACCGTTTTATGAAAATAAGGAGGAAAAAATTATGGAAAATCGCATTTCCGTTATCAGCATTATCATTGAGGACACAGCGCAAGCGGCAGCAGTGAACGATCTTCTGCATGAATACGGCAGCTACATCGTGGGGCGCATGGGGATTCCCTACAGAGAACGCAAGGTTTCCATCATCTGCATTGTGATGGATGCCCCCGGCAGCGTGACAAGCGCACTTTCCGGCAAGCTGGGGATGCTTGACGGCGTTTCCACGAAAACCGTTACCACAAAGGCAAGCGAAGCCTGAGCAGCTTCAGAAACTATCACAAAAGAGGAATGAAACATGCTTCACCTGATTATTTCAACGCAAAGCTTCGTTTTTCTGATGCTTGCAAGCTTTCTGGCAGGCTTTCTGGATGCCATTGCAGGGGGCGGCGGTCTGATTACCATTCCCGCCTACCTCATCAGCGGCCTGCCCGTTCACATGGTCTATGCCTGCAATAAATTTGCATCCTCCTGCGGCACGGCAATCGCCACCCTGCGGTATTACCGCAACAAAATGGTGGATATCCCCGTGGGGCTGCTGGCGGCGGCAGGGGCGTTTGTCTGCTCCGCGATAGCGGCAAAAATCGTACTGGTGCTGGATGCACATACGCTCAAAACCATGCTCCTCTTGATTCTGCCTGTTGCGGCAGTGATTACGCTCATCAACAAAAACATGGGTAACGATAACCATTCCGACCGATTCGGCAAACGGAAAAAATATGCCCTTTCCGTGCTGATTGGCGGCTTGATTGGGCTGTATGACGGTCTATTCGGACCGGGGACAGGCACTTTTGCACTGATTGCCTTCTGCCTGATTCTGAAATACGATATGCGGACAGCGACAGGAAACGCAAAGTTTCTGAACCTTGCGTCCAACTGTGCTTCTCTGGCAGTGTATATTCTGGCAGGAACGGTATATTGGAAGGTTGCGATTCCCGCGGCAGTGCTGAATATCTGCGGCAATTATGCAGGCGCAGGGGTTGCCATAAAAAAAGGCGCGGCAGTTATCCGCAAGATGCTGATTGTGGTAATCGTACTGCTGTTTATTAAAGTAATTTATGATATGTTTTTTTAAAGAAAAAAGAGATGTGAAACTCACATCTCTTTTTTTCGTGCAAGTCGAAATCCTGATTTCGACTTATAAGTCTTTTTTATTGACGATGGAAAGATAAAATCCACTACAGCAGCCAAGCACCGCCGTGCGGCAGGTGAACTGCTCCCAGCCATTCTCTGTCCATTCGGCTGCGCCCTGCTCCAGATAGGCATTGATTTGCTCGCTGCCCTCCTCTATGGACTGCTCCGAAAAAATATGGATACAATCCTTCAGACTGCCGTCAAATACAAGCTGTTCAGGCAAAGCCTCACCGATGGCAAGCCGCCCCCTGAGCTGATTGGCGGAGAAAACCAGTGCCGGCTCTCCCCCGCCTGCAAGCCACGCCTGCTTGCCTGCGTCATTGCCTAAGCAAATCAGTCTGCATTTTTCAAACATTCCTCTCACCCCTTTGAAGCCTTTACCTTAATCCAAAGCTCGGCAATCTTCTTTTTCAGAATGGGATTATCCTGGAATACCTCATCCTTTTCGTAGCCGGAACGAGGGATATAGGCTTCGTATGCGCCGTACATGCCCTCCTCGCCGCTCAGCTCCAGCATAACCTCCTCATTGGGAGAGCTATAGCCGACATATTCGGAATTCCCCAGTGCCGCTTCATAGGTCAGTGTATAATTGATGAATTCCTGCGCCAGAAGGGGATTCTGTGCGTTTTTGGGAACCACCATGGCATCATACCAGAGGTTTGTGCCTTCCTTGGGCATCCAGTAGCTCATGTCCTCATTTTCGGACTGGACATAGGTTGCGTCGCCGCTGTATACAATCGCGATGTCCTTATTGCCATTCGCCATGCCATCAATAACCTCATCTGTGACGTAGGTCGGGTTCATGGTGTTATTCATATCCAGCAGCCACTCATACGCCGCTTGAATTTCATCAGCGTCGCTTGTATTCATGGAATAGCCAAGCGCCTTGAGCGCTACCATGAAGGCATCACGCTCGGAATCGTACATATAGATATGCCCCTTATATTTCGGGTTGCGCAGGATATCGAAGCCCTGCGCCTCCACCTCGGCAGGGTCTACGTTGTTATGGTTATAGATAATGCCGACGCTGCCCCAGAAATACGGTACAGAATAGGTATTATCGGGGTCATAGGGGAGATTCTTCACCTCAGGGGTCAGGTTATCCAGATTGGGAATCAGGTCTTTATCCAATTCCTGTAGGGCATCATCTGCAAGCATACGCTGAATCATATAATCAGAGGGAACGACAACGTCATAGGAATCCCCTGCCTGCAGCTTCGTATACATCATCTCGTTGGAATCGAAAAGTTCCACAATTACCTTTACCCCATATTCCTTTTCAAAGTTTGGAATCAGCTCCTCGCTCATGTATTCCCCGGGGATATACAGCTTTAAGGTATCAGAGCCATATTTCGCAATGGCATCCTGCGGAGAAGCACCGCCGCCCTTTCTGAGCATGGCAATGCTCACGCCTGTGATGGCAACCACAACCGCCATGCAAACCGCCATGCCGCGCTTGCCGAGGGCTGCACCGCTTTTGCCCTGCTTTTCGCGGATAACGGGAATGACATTCACAACCGTCAGCGCAGCGGTAATCAGCACAATCACCAGAGTGGACAGCGCATTGATGGACGGGTTGACACGCTTAGACATGGTATATACCAGAATAGAGATATTCTGGACACCGTTGCCCGTTACGAAATAAGAAATGATGAAATCATCAAAGCTCATGGTAAAGGCGACCAATGCGCCGGAGATAATACCCGGCAAAATCTGCGGCACAATAACCTTTGTCAGTGCCTGAAAGGGCGTTGCGCCCAAGTCCATGGCTGCATCCGCAAGGTTCGGGTCAAGGGAGCGCAGCTTCGGCATAACAGACAGTATCACATAGGGGATACAGAACATAATATGCGCCAGAAGCAGCGTCACAAAGCCCTTTTTCACGCCAAGGGCGCTGAAAAACATCAGCAGCCCGATAGCGGTTACAATCTCAGGGTTGAGAATCGGCAGATTATTCACCTGATCTACCAGATTGCGCAGAATTTTTTTGGAACGGGACATCCCGATTGCCGCCAGAGTGCCTGCAATCGTAGAAATCACCGTTGCCAGCACCGCAATCACGATGGTATAGACAACAGCTTCCATCATATTGCTGTCCGCGAACATCTTTTCATACCAACGGAGAGAGAACCCCTCCAGATGTGTCAGCGAACGGGAGCCGTTGAAGGAAAATACAATGATATACAGAATCGGCAGATAGAAAAAAATCATGGTCAATGCCAGAAGGACTTTCCCACCGATGCCTGTTTTTCGGTTATCCTGCATCCCTTACGCCCCCTTTCCGTTTGCCGCAGGGTCTGTATCGACCTTGCGCGTCAGCCACATGGAAAGCATAATGATCACTGCCATAATCAAGGAAATGGCAGAGCCGAAGTTCCAGTCGCCGCTGGTTAAGAACTGTGTTTCAATGACATTGCCGACCAGTACATACTGTCCGCCGCCCAGAAGCTTCGGAATAAAGAAGCTGGACACCGCAGGCAGGAACACCAGCGTAATCCCGCTCAGCACACCGGGCAGGGAAAGGGGCAGTGTCACCTTCAGAAAGCTCTGCATGGGCGTTGCGCCAAGGTCGCTCGCCGCCTCCAGCAGGCTTTTATCCATCTTCGCAAGGGAGGAATGAATCTGCAATATCATAAAGGGAATGAAGTTATAGACCATCCCCAGAACAACTGCAAAGGTGGTATAGAGCATGTGGAAGGAGCCAATACCGAGCATCCCCAGAAAACGGTTCACCAGACCATCATCTTGCAAAATACCCACCCACGCATAGGTACGCACCAGCATGTTAATCCATGTCGGCAGAGTAATCAGCATAATCCAAAAGAAGCCGCTGCGTTCAGGTCCCTTGGCAATCGTATAGGCGATGGGGTAGCCTAAAAGCACGCAGACCACCGTTGTCACAACTGCAATCAGCAGGGAGCGCTTCAGTACATCCAGAAAAACCGTATCCGTCAGAAAACGGGAGAAGTTCTCCAGCGTAAAGCGGAAGGTGGTTACCTCATTGCCTGCGGTTGTGAAGGCATATAATAAAATCATCAGCATGGGGACTAAGACCATGATAAACAGCCAGACCACATACGGATAGAGCATATTACGAAATTGTTTCACTTATCACGCCCCCTTTCTTAATAATTGTTCTTCGACATGATATGGATATCTTCGGGTTGGAAGGTCAGCCCAACCTCATCGCCCACCTCGAACTTGTCCGTGGTGTCAATCTTATATTCATACCCCTTTGTGGCAAAGGTCACATCATAAATGCCGGGGGTAATGGTTTCGGGGTCAAAATCATATTTGACATCCGTAATTTCAACAGCTGTGTCATCCTCAAGGCTCCATGCGGAAGCATTCGCCCATGTTTTCAGGTCGGTATCCAGTGCAACCGCTTCCTGAATTTCATCCACCTTCTTAAAGAAGTTCATGGCATAGATTTCTTCCTCGTTTTCGGTGCTTGTCACGCGGTTTTCATCCTTTACAATCATATTGACCGTAACGGAGGTGCCTGCGGCTGTGGAGAAGGTAACGGGATATTTGCCGTTTTCCTTTTTGATATCATAATCCACCTCCTTGATGGAGATAAATTCATCCTCATCGGGATTCCATGCCTGCGCGTCCGCACGGGCAATGATGGTTGCTTCGTCCAGCTCCTCTACGTCCTCCATATCCAGATAGAAATCGTTGGCGGACATTTTTTCGTTTGCCGCTTCATTATAAACGGGGCTGTCGTTGGAAACTGCCATTTTTACGGTGATTTCCGTACCGACCTTTGTTTCCACCATGGTTTCATAATGCACGCCCTTAAACAAAACGGATTTCACAACGCCCTTCAGCTTGCCCTCTCCCCTCGGAACAATATCCAAATCCTCCGGACGGATGACAACATCAACCACCTCATTTTTACCAAAGCCGTTATCCACGCAGTCAAAGCGTCTGCCCTCGAACACAACCTTGTAATCATCCACCATCATGCCTTCAATGATATTGGATTCGCCGATGAAGTTCGCAACGAATTCATTGACAGGCTCGTTATAAATATCGGTGGGACTGCCAATCTGCTGAATTTCGCCCTCTCGCATGACAACGATTTTATCGGACATGGTCAGCGCTTCTTCCTGATCATGCGTCACATAAATAAAGGTAATGCCGACCTCCTGCTGGATTTTTTTCAGCTCCTGCTGCATTTCCTTTCTGAGCTTTAAGTCAAGCGCACCCAGAGGCTCATCCAGAAGCAGCACGCTCGGCTCATTGACAAGCGCACGCGCAATGGCGATTCGCTGCTGCTGCCCGCCGGACATTGCCGTGACGCTTCTGTCCGCAAATTCCTCCAGATTTACCAGCTTGAGCATACGCTTTACCTTCTGCTCAATGATGTCCTTCGGCTCCTTTTTCAGCTTCAAGCCGAAGGCAATGTTATCATACACATTCATGTGGGGGAAAAGGGCATATTTCTGGAATACGGTATTGACCTCTCTTTTATAGGGGGGGAGCTTGGAAATTTCCTGCCCGTCAAACAGAACCTCGCCCTGATCTGCCTGCAAAAAGCCGCCCAAAATACGCAAAAGCGTTGTTTTCCCGCAGCCGGAAGGGCCGAGGAGCGTCACAAATTCATTTTCGTAAATATCAAGGTCAATTCCCTTCAGAACGACCTTGCCGTCCTCATAGCTCTTGACGATATTTTTGAACTGAATCAGCTTTTTCTTCATTTCATATCCTCCTTGTACTCAATACTTAAAACAAAGGCGGCGTGGAAACCCAAAGCACCTTTGCGGTTGTTTTCTTCTCATTTTTCAAATAATGGCGGCTTTTGCCCGAAAGATAGAAGGTTTCGCCCTTATGGACGATATGCTTTTCCTCCCCGACCATAAGGATAATCGCTCCCTCCAGGACATAGCCGAATTCCTCGCCGCTGTGGGGGTCCATCACGAAGGAATCTCCGCCCTGCGGCAGCTCTATCAGAATGGGCTCCATGGCGTTTTTCTGCGTATTCGGCACAATCCAGTTGATGGTGTAGATTTCGCGCTCATCCACAAAAAAATCCTTTTTATGAAAGACAAGCTGCTCCTGCTCCTCCTCCTTGAAAAACTCCGCTAAGGAGCTGCCCAACGCCTCTACAATATCGTTCAGGGTTGCGATGGAGGGCGAGGTCAGCTCTCGCTCCAGCTGAGAAAGAAAGCCCTTTGTCAGCTCGCTGCGGCTGGCAAGCTCCTCCAGCGTCAGCCCCTTCTGTATGCGTAATTGCTTAATTTTCCTGCCAATTTCCACAGCAGTCATCTTCCTTTCCTGTTTTAGTATTGCTAAACTTTCAGAATATTTTTACTAAACCCAGACTATTATATCGAAAATAGGAAAAAAATCAAGAGAAAATAAACAAAAAGTTTAATATTTTAAACTTTTATAGAAAACAGCGAGAACAGAAAGAGGGGTTCGGGGAATTCTTCCCCGAATTAACTCCGCAGGCGGAATTTAGTTCCGCCGAGGAAAACGATGGGTTTCCAGGCTCCGCCGCCGGAACCCATTCGTTTATTCCTCTGTCCCCCAAGTCAAAAACCTGTTTTTGACTTAGCCGCAGGCAAAAAAATACCCCTGAACGGTACTTCAGGGGGGAAGGTAAGTAAATTGTATATATGGAAGCTATTACTTTTAACGTCTACAAGTATAACTAAAATATATTTTAGTGTCAACCAAATAAATGCATAAATTTTCATTGTTAAATAAACTATTTTTTATTGTCAATCAACAACAAGACTGACAAATCTTTCATTTTTCATAAAAAAAAGTGAAAAACCGTTCATTTTTTGACAAAAAGCATCCGCTTCAATTCCTGATAGACTCTGCCAATCGGCAGACCCACCACATTATAGTAATCTCCTGCGATGCGCTTCACATAAATCGCGAAATCGCCCTGTATGCCATACGCACCTGCCTTATCCATCGGGTCGCCGCTTGCAATATAGGCATCCAGCTCCGCATCGGAAATCGGATAGAGGAATACGTCTGTTTTTTCCTGAAAGGTGACGCTTTGGGGATGCGCACCCGTGCGGATAAGCGTGACACCCGTATAGACCTGATGGCAGTCATCGGCAATGCTTCTGAGCATCTGCTTCGCATCCGCCGCGTCCTTCGGCTTGCCCATGATTTTATCGCCTCTGGCAACCACCGTATCCGCCCCGATGATAATGCAATCCTCTGTCTGCGCTGCTGCGATTTCCTCTGCCTTCTGTCGGGATAATTCCATAACAACCGCCGCAGGGCTTTTCTGCGTGATGCGCTCCTCGCCTTTGGCAGGCTGTACCGTAAAGGGCAGCCCGATTTTTTCCAGTAATTCCTTCCTGCGCGGTGAGGCCGAAGCCAATATCAGTTCCATAATATCCTCCTTTTTGCATTGTATCGTAAAGGAGAGAAACGGCTTAAGCCAAGGGATAACAAATCAATTCCTCTCCGTCCAGATTTTCCTTGTGCAGTTCCACTGCCGTAATGCTGTGATTGTCATAGGTCTTATAATAATAAATCCCCTTCTCCAGATTACAGCAGGAGCTGTATATGGTAATCTCATATTTTCCATCGCCCAGATAGCAGCATCCTCTCTGCTGCTCCACTGCGCCGAGAATATGGAAAAACTGGCTGACACTCTCCTTTTCGCCTTCTGCGGAACGAGAGTTTAATTTCACAAAGGCCGCACGCACAAACCGAGAGGCAGAGCTAAGGTCGCCCGGCAGTCCAAACCCACCCATGCCGCGGCTGAAGGGGGAAAGCAGCTCCTGTCCACTAAAGCGATCCTGCGCCGGCTCTGCGGTAACATTCAGATATTGCCTGATATTTTCTCTGTGAAAGGGAAAGGGCGGATTATTCGCCAAAACGCCAATCGGGTTATCATAAAGATGCAGTCCGTCTGCCATTTGTTCTATCACAAGGCATTGCGCCGCATCCGCAAGCATCCAGTGCATCGGGCTGGGCTGTAAGGCCTCGCTGAACGGCTCATCTGTCACTGCAATCCGCTCCAAAAGCTCCCTTGCCTCTGCTACGGTTTCGCATTGCCCCAAAATCCAAGGCAGCAGCGCCCACGAGGGAATGTTGTCCTTCCCCTCCTGCCGCTTCTGATAGACTGCATTGCCCGCGAACAGCAGGCCTGCCATGGCAAGCCCCTTTTCGTTGACCACATCATAATATAACGGCGTTCCCTCGGCAACGTGCGCCATGCCAATCATGGCATACTTTGTCCGAAATTCCGCCCCTTCGGGAAGGCTAAACAAAAAGCGTCTGGGGGTAATCGTCACGCTCTCCCCATAGGAACACTCAAAATCCAGATTTCTGCCGAAATAATGGTCTTTGGTATGATAGCTTACTGCGGTACACATCCGCACTCCCTCCTTTTCTCTTTTGTTTCTCTATTTTTCGTAAAAAATCCTATTTTATGCCTTCTCTTTAAATCTGATATGCAATTTCAAAGGACACCGCACCCGTTGCCGCAGGGGCAATGATGCCGGGGGAGAGATAGAAAACAATGCTGCTATCTGTCAGGTAGAACTGCACCTGATTCAGACTTCTTGCCAATCTGCTTTCCGCATCGCTGTAGAACGCATCCTCGTCCGCTTCAATCAGCGCTGTAAAGGATGCCTTCCAGAGTGCCTGCAAATCTGCCTGACTATCGGAAACCAGTTCACTCAGGGCGCACTCCCTGCCACTGCTCATGGCATAGGTATGAGAGGTATACTGCGCCTGCTCTGTGCCGCCTGCATAGGAGGAAACCGTTCCCAAGAAGGAAGCATAGCCGTTTGTGCTGCGTGTTACGTTATACGCACCCACGCAGTAATAGGGCTGGAAGCCGTTGGGATCATTGGCGTATGCCTGCAGCGCCTGTGCCTTATAGGTCTGCAAAAAGGCTTTGCCTTCGTTGAAGGTAGCCTGTGCCATGGCAGTATTGACTGCCGCCTGCCCCGCAACCTCGTCACATTTCAGCTCCACATGCAGCACCTCTGTGCCGTCCGCCGCAAGGACAGAGGACGTATAGCCGCCAACCTGCGGTGCTTGCTGCTCACTGCCCGTAGGCTTTTTGGAGGTGCCGTCCGAATGGATATCAATGACATATTTCACGCCATCCCACGCAACGGATGCGCCAAGGCTTTCCGCAACGGCGCGCAGAGGCACCAGTGTGCGGTCATTGATAATCTGCGCAGGGACAGACATGGTATAAACCAATTCGCCGTTTTTATACAGACCTGCTTCGCCAATCTGCAGCATAATGATATCCTCATTGTGCATTGCCATAACCGTCTGGTCTGCTTCATCCCAGATTACCTGTGCATCCAGTGCCTCGAAGATTTTCCGCATGGGTACCAGTGTGCGGTCATCCTGAATGATGGGCGGCTGGTCGAAGCTTAACTGTTCTCCATCTACATAAACCGTAATCAACGGATGGGCAAAGGCAGGCACGGTAAGCATCAGTGCTGCCAGAAGCCCCAAAAATACTTTTTTCATCTCAATCACCAAATCTTATGTTCGTTATTACAATATTCCTTTTATATTACGTTATAATTGCTTTTTATTTCTGCGCTTCTTCTGCATATTTCGCCGCCAGATTTGCGCAGTGCATAATCATAGTCATGCAGTTTTTCTTTCTTTCCTTGCATGCGAAATCACCGAAGGGATTAGAAAGCTCAGAGCAGATCAGTGTGCCGTATTCATCCTTGATTTCATTTACCATTTTGCCGACAATGGGATAAATGCCCTGCTGCAATTCGGTAATTCTCTCGCCTACCGTTTCCTTTGCCGCAGGATTTTCTCTGCCCACAATGGCACTCAGCGCCATAACCGCACCCGTAATCGCGCCGCAGGTATTTTTTGTATGCCCCATGCCGCCGCCGAAGCCGGTTGCAAGCTTTACAACCTCCTTGGGCAGCCCTGTGTCAAAATGATTCAGAAATGCCGTCATCACACATTCCGAACAGTTCAGACCCTGCTTGAAACATTCCTTTGCATCCTGCTCCACAATCTCCGCTCTTGTCAATTCTCTATTTTCCTCCATTTGCAAAACCTCCTTAAAATTCCTAAAAAACCCCATAACTCATTTTTTTCATCATACCACAAGCACCGAAAAAAAGAAAGAAATCGTGCAATTTGTCATAAATCTGTTGTAAATCTGTTAAGCATTTGTAACGGATATAACAGATTTGTTTCGTTGCTTTTCGGCATAGAGAAAGGACGCCCCGATTGGAGCGTCCTAACGTGCAAAGCCAATGCTTAACTCAATTTATGTAGCTTGAATTATTTGCCGCCTTTTGCTTTGTATGCTTCGATACCTTTGCCCAGCAGTTCAATACCTCTAGCCATATCTTCAGCTTTCAGGATGTAAGCGATACGCAGTTCGTCTCTGCCCAGACCGGGTGTTGCGTAGAAGCCTTCAGCGGGAGCGTACATAACTGTTTCATTGTTTTCTCTGAATTCGTTCAGCAGGAACAGCAGCAGATCTTCTGTATTTTCAACAGGCAGTTTGCATGTGATGTAGAAAGCACCGCCGGGTTTCTGGCAAACAACGCCGGGGATCTTCATCAGTGCATCATAAGCAACGTCTCTTCTGTGCTCATATTCTGCTCTTACGCTATTGAAGAAGTCAGCAGGCAGTTTGTACATTGCTGTTGCGCCAACCATGTCCAGTGTAGGAACACACAGACGGCCCATAGCAATCTTGAATACCTGTGCCATGAATTCTTTGTTTTTGCAAACCATGCAACCGATACGAGCGCCGCAAGCGGAGAATCTCTTGGAAACGGAGTCGATGATGATAACTCTGTCTTCGATGTCAGCCAGCTGACCGAAGGATGTCATTTCTCTGCCGTCATAAGCGAATTCTCTGTAAACTTCGTCAGCCAGAATCCACAGATCATGTTCTTTAGCGAAGTCAGCGATAACTCTCATGTCTTCTCTGGACAGGATGCAGCCTGTAGGGTTACCGGGGTTAACGATGGAAATCATTTTTGTCTTATCTGTAACAACTGCTTCCAGTCTTTCCTTGATTGCATATTTGTAGCCTTCTTCAGCGTATGTTGTAACGGGTTTTACAACACCGTCAGCAGCCTGAATGAATGTCAGGTAGTTTGTGTAGTAGGGTTCAGCTACGATAACTTCATCACCGGGGTTGATGATGGACAGGAATGTCAGTGTCAGCGCTTCGGAACCACCTGCTGTAATCAGAACGTCGTTTCTTTCCAGATTCATGTCGAATCTCTTGAAGTAATCAACGATTGCGTCCTGCAGCTCGGGCAGACCCCAAGAACCAGCGTAAGCCAGTACCTTCTGGTCAAAGCCTTTCACTGCTTCCCAGAATACGGAAGGTGTTTCGATATCGGGCTGACCGATGTTCAGGTGATAAATCTTAACGCCTGCTGCTTCAGCTGCGTCAGCCATAGGGTTAAATTTTCTAATAGGGGAGTTCTGCATTGCCTGCACTCTGTCGGAAATTCTCATGTTTTTCACTTCTCCTTTTGATATAGATATTTTGTATTTGAAGAACTGCGTACTCTTCTCGGAGGATCTTCGGCTCATTCTGCCGATACGCGCAAACCACATCCTGAAAAAAAGTTCAGCGTGTATCTAATCGCACAATGAATTCCTGAAAATCCCTACCCGAATACAGTATCAGTATACCACTTTTCCTGAGAAAGGCAAGGGGTACTGTGAAATTTTCTACAAACTCAGGTATTTTTGTATAGTTTTTCGTACATTTTTTTGAACGATGTGAAAAAATGTCCAACCGCATCCTGTGAAAAATAGGAAAATAGACTGAAAAATAGTTCATTTTCTCTTTTTTGGGTAAAGTAAAATACGCTTTTATTGGCAAAAATGAAAACTGAACAATATCAGATGAAAAATTTTCCTGCTCTTTGTTTCCTTCGCACAGGAAAAATAAAAAATCGTACTGTTATATTTTTATTCAATTAAACAAAAAATCCCTTTCGTCCGAAAGGGATAAAATTCTGATATAAAATTGTTTTATTTATGCAGTAGGCTTGTCTGCTAAGACCGGTGCCTTTCCCCTGCTGCCGACCGCTAAGCCTAAAATTTCCGCAATATCTCTGGTCTTCAGGTATGTTACGCCGTCCTTGCGGATGAGGCTGACGGTGTATGCCTTATCATTATAAAAAATCGTTTCCTTTGTAACCATTTCGTCCTCCTTTCTTTCATAGGCAATATCCTTCAAGCGGAACCAATGCGTAAAGCCGCTGCCCGCAACAGTGCCGATTCGCACACCGTAGGCACTGCCGTCCGCCGCGATGTATTTTCCGCCGCCGATGTAAATGCCGATATGTCCCTTGCGCCAGACCGCCGCCCCAATGGGTGCCTGCCCGATGGTCGCGATGGGAAATACCGCATCCGCTGTGTCATGATAGCCCTGCGAATTGCGGAGGATGCCTGTCCCCCACGAAATCAGACCGCTGCAATCTACACAAACCTGCCCGATTTTCGCCGCGTCGCTCTCCCAGACCAGCGGCCCAAAAAGGATTCTCAGCCGGTCATACGTCTTTTGCGTCAGCACCTTGCCCTTCATGCCATAAACATAAGGCGTGCCAATCTTTCCTCTCGCAAATGCAACCAATTCATGCCCCGTCATTCCGCATCCCCCTTTTCCTGTGTCACTTCCTGTGTCATGCTTTTCCTGTGCTGTGTGCCGAAATAAAATGCAATCACAATCGAAAAAATATTCAGAAATTGCCCGCCGTCAATACGGCTTGTGACTGCCAGAACGGAAAATACCAGCGTCAGCACCAATGTTACAATACTTTTCACCGTCAGCAGATTTCCGACAGCTTCTTTCCAAATTTCCTTCATTCCATTTCCCCCTTTCATTCATGCGCCGATTGATTCAGATGCTTTTCCAGTCTCTGATAGGCATCACTGACATTGCCGTTTGCGCCAAGCTGCTTGAGCCCGTCCAGTGTTGCCAAAAGCCCGTAGCATATAACGCACTGCTCCTTTTTGATGTTCTCGATTTCCGCCTGCTGCGCCTTCTGCTGCTCCATCCAGCGAAAACTGCGGTAAAGCAGGGCTCCAAGCGTGCCTAATGCTCCCAGAACGGTCGCAAAGCGGATAATCGTGTCCCCTGTAACATACATTTTGCTCTCCTCCTTTCTGTCATGGAGAATAGCAGATGCCAAGTCTCAGGGAGTCTCAAGGTATAAAAAAAGACGTTTCGGGGAATCGAAACGCCAAAAAGCTTCCTATTAATATGATTTGCATTGCGCCACAAAAAAGGGTTCAATTTTGCAAAATAAAAGAGACTATCCTTCGATAGTCTCTTTTCTACGGAGATGGAGGGATTTGAACCCTCGCGCCACGTTAATGACCTATACCCTTAGCAGGGGCACCTCTTCAGCCTCTTGAGTACATCTCCACAAAACGCCTACTGCAATAGTTAGTATACCAAAAACGCCCCCTGTTGTCAAATACTTTTTCGCAAACGGGACAAAAAAATGGCGTTCACCATTTCTGATGAACGCCGAATTGCCTTATCGAGCGGTTTTGATTGTCACTGTTTTGGTTGCATCGTCCCAAGCGACGTTTGCGCCAAGCTCATCTGCCACGAAGCGCACGGGTACGAAGGTACGTCCGTCGATGATAACAGGTGCAACGCCATATTTTTCAAGCGTCTTGCCGATAGTCATCTTGATTTCCTTATCGTTGATGGAGAGCGTAACCTCTTTGGTCGCGCCGTTCCAATCCACCTTGCCGCCCAGAGCCTCGGTGATAATTCTGATAGGCACCAGAGTTCTGTCATTGCGGATGACGGGTGCAGCATCGTAAATCACTGCTTCGTTATCCACGTTAACGATACGGCTGCCGATTTGCAGCTTAATGGTCTTGCCTGCTTCAGCCGCGTTGCTGTCATCTGCCGCATCCTTCTGCACGAATGTCGCATCCACGGAAACCTTGCCGACGGGCATGGTAAATGTGTATTCGTTATTGTTCACCTTTTTCAGCTTTACGGCGCTGTTGTTTTTGTCCTTTACCGTCATCTTGTCCAGCTGATAGCCGCTGTCGGGGGTTGCCTTGATGGTCACTGTTTCGCCGGCTTCTGCCTTCGCGGGGGTAACGGAGATTTCGCCGTTTTCCGTCTTGCCTGTGCTTACGCCGTAGGTCGGGGCAGAAGTGTCAGAGGAGGAAGACGAGGATTTTCTGCGTGTTACGGAAACAACACAGCTTGCAGGTTCATAATTGCCGCCCATGTCTGTTGTAAATGTATACTCCATGGTTGCATTCGGCAAAGAAGCCTTTAAGCCCTCTACCTTAATACTGTCAACGTTGCATACAACCTTTGCTACATCTCCTTCACAAACGCCGTCAACCGTAAATGTAACACTGCCTGCGCCTTTCAATGTGCTATTATCTACAGTTAATTCTACCTTCTTGGGTGCAACTGTAAAAGGAATCGTTTTTGCAGCTTCTTCGCTGTCAGCCCACTTATAATTATCTGCATCCTTCAAGGTTAAAATAACGTCATACACACCGGCATTCTTTCCGCCTCCATTCTTTGTAACATCATAATCAGCTGTTGCGGTTACATCTGCTTTCAATACTGTGCCGTTATAAGTTTGGCTTTCCACCGTAGGCACTGCCACTTCTTTCTTTGTAATGGAAATTGCTGTCGCATTGCTTACGGCTGTTTTCTTTTCTGTATCCGTAATCTTAACGGTATAGCTTCCGCTGTCCGCAACATTTTTCACGGTATATGTGGCATTTGTTGCACCATCAATATTTACGCCGTCCCTCTGCCACTGATATGTAACACCAGAAACAGACGTTGCCGCTGTGAGAGTAACATTCCCGCCGTCATACTGCTTTGTCGCATTGCCTGTTACGGAAACTGTAGGTGCATTCAGCTTCCACTGCGCATAAACGGTAATATCCGCGGTCGTGGGAATAATATCACTAACCGCATAGGCAGTGCCTTTGCCATCTTTCGCTGTGTTCCATCCGGTAAATGTATAACCGGTACGGCTAAAGTTGTTTGCTTTTGCAAGATGCTCATTGCCTTTAATTTCAGCATACGTTTTTGCCGTTACACCACTGATATTCGCATCATAAGTAACTTCAATCGTATTTGTAGAATCATTCAAAGTCCATTTTGCATAATAATTTTCGCTGTCCTTAGGCTTACCTGTATATGCCGTATCGGAAAAATCTGCTTTTTTATGCCATTCCACAGTGTAACCCGGGCGAGAAACAGCCTCAAAACCTGTCTTCGCTGTATCTACCTTCCCACCATTTGTCACAAAAACAGCATGTTTACAGACATTGGTATTTGCCTTTACAGAATCCGCGGCACCACTGTTGCTTATATAAATATATTTAAAATCATCTTTCCAGACCGGTTTTTTCTCTTCTGCAGAGTACCAGTTGTTAATCACATTCTGACCAACCGTCATATTTTCAGTAAGCACATCACTCATATCAAATACAGTGATAGGTGTTCTGTAGAATGCACATTCACCAATAGATGTAACATCTTGGGGGATGTACATTTTTGTTAATGCAGTATTCTGAAATGCATATTCACCAATAGACTGCAAATTGGAATCCTTGGAAATCTTCACCTCTGTAAGTGCCGTACAATCTCTAAAGGCACGATCAGGCACTGCCGTTACTGCGTCAGGTAAAGAAACACTCGTAAGCTTTGCACAACCATCCGCAAATCCTACAGGAATCTCTGTTACGCCATCACCCAAAGTAATCATTTCAATACTTTCTTTCTGGTTATTCAATGCGAACTTTATCTTACCGGCACCAATTTCCAGTGTTTTTAACGGTGCGGCACTGTGCCCTGTCTCCCAAGTGCTGAATGTATTTGATGGATATGTAGTATCAGAAGTCCCTTGGATTTTAACTGCTTCCAAAGCGGAACATCTCGCGAACGTATTCTCTCCCAGAAATTCAACCTGTCCAAGTTCAATTTCCTTCAGACCAAAGCAATCCGCAAAAGCCGCCTTCCCAATGGAAGTTACTGTGGAGGGGATATTGATGCTTTCAAGAGCACTGTTCGAATAAAACGCGTTTTCCCCTATTTCTTTCAGCTGAGCTCCATTTTCAAATTCAATGGTAGTCAGGTTTTCCGTACTTGTGCAGAAAGACGACGGCAGCTTGGTCACTTCTTTCGAAATGATGAGCTTTTCAATACCACCGCCTACAATGACGTTATTCCTTCCTTCCTCATTCGTGCTATAGAAATCGACATTGCCGGGGTAAGTAAATTCTTTCATCTTGGCAAGACCGGATATTGCATAACCGCCAACAGCGCGAATATGCTTTAATCCATCAGAAAAATCAACGGTATCGAAAGCTGTACCACGGAATGCGGCAACGCAAATAGTTTCAATGTTTTCTGGCAACACTAATTTACCGGTATATTTCTCATCATCAATAATGCAGGTATCCAAACTTGTGCATCCGTCAAAAAAGGCATACGGTACTGCACGACTTTCCTCTTGATAATTTTTTGCCCACCCATCCTTGATGTTCTCGGGCTTAAAGTTTGTCCAGTCAACAGCCTGAATCAAGGCATCCTTTGCAAAAACGCCATCACCATAAGAATGAACATTTTCACTAAATGTCACTGTTCCCGTCAAGGCCGTATATGCAAACGCACCGGAACCGATACGAGTAATATCTTTTCCAATCTCAACTTTTGTAATTGGAACAATTTCCTGTGTTGTACGTTCCGCATTTGTATCAGAAAGCAACGCTCTGCGCCAAGGTGCAATGTCACCTTCAAACTCTGCCGCACGCTGCACATTTTGTGCATAATAATCCTTCATATCACCGAAACCCGAAATGGTCAAAGTATAGCCATCCACCTTTTCGTATTCGTCCTCGGGTGTTGTTGCGTAGGAATATCCGTTTTCTTCCGCCTTGCGGTATAATGTATCGTCATTCTTTACCAGTTCCCACGAAACCTCATCTTCTTCGGTTGCACCGCAGTCCCCTTTTGCAAAAACTTCCCCTTCTGCAACGGCAGTTTCTTGGTCATCATCAGAAGCTGCGGAAATTCCATCTTCTATCTTTTCTTCCTTTACGAACTGCTCGGTCTTTTCCTGCTCTTCCTTCGCAGATTTTTCCCCTTTCTGCTCGTCCTGCTCCACCGTTTTCTCCTGTGCCTGAGGGTCGTCCGTCCCCTCCGCCGCGAATGCCGGCACAGAAACCATACTTGCCGCTACGGTCAGCGCAAGTACCTTCGCATAATAATTTTTCTTCATATTTTTTCCTCCCTTTATCTGTACTTTCTTTATACCCAATGCGAATAAATTCCTTTTTTCTTCACAAACAGAAAAAGCACCGCCCCTATCCGGCAATGCTCGTTTTTTTGCAGCTGGCTGCCAGTTGAAAGGCCCTGTAGCTTTGCGTCATAGGCTTTCGCCTACTTTGCCGAATTATGCTTGTTTTCTGCGGAATTTATTATTTTATGCAATTTGAATTACAGCAAAAAGGGATTTCTATTACAACCTTAATTTATAAAAAATATCCTGATTTGTAATATTTTTTCGTAAGAGGGGGGTTTTGTTTCGTTTAAAGGCACTACAATAAAAAAGAAGGCAACCCATTTGGATTGCCTTTTCATGAGAGATATCTTATTTATTTAAGCCTCCTGCAGCAGCTGCTTCAAATCCGCCTCCGGAGTCGTGATTGGTGCAATCCCGAAATTCTCCACAAGGTACTGCAGCACATTGGGCGAAACAAATGCCGGCAGAGTCGGGCCAAGGCGAATGTTCTTGATGCCCAAATACAGCAGGGTCAGCAGGATACACACCGCCTTCTGCTCATACCAGGAAAGCACCATGGACAGCGGCAGATCATTCACGCCGCAGCCGAACGCATCGGCAAGCGCAACGGCAATCTGAATCGCACTGTAAGCATCATTGCACTGCCCGATATCCATCAGACGGGGCAGACCGCCAATGGTGCCAAGGTCAAGGTCATTGAAGCGGTATTTGCCACAGGCAAGCGTCAGCACAACCGTATCCGCAGGGGTCTGCTTTACGAACTCCGTATAATAATTGCGCCCGGGACGCGCCCCGTCGCAGCCTGCAACAAGGAAGAAATGTCTGATTGCGCCGGCTTTCACAGCCTCGATGACTTTATCCGCCACCCCAAGCACCGTGCCGCGTGCAAAGCCTGTCATCACTGTATTGCCGCCATTGATGCCTGTAAACATTCTATCCTCGGCATAGCCACCCAGCTCCAGCGCCTTTTCAATCACAGGGGTGAAGTCCTTATCCGCGCCGATATGCGTCATTTCGGGATAGGATACCACCTCTGTGGTAAATACGCGGTCGGCATAGCTTGCCTTCGGCGGCATCAGACAGTTGGTGGTAAACAGCACCGGCGCAGGCAACTCTGCAAATTCCTTCTGCTGATTCTGCCATGCTGTGCCGAAGTTGCCCTTGAGATGCGCATACTTTTTCAATTCGGGATAACCATGTGCGGGCAGCATTTCGCCATGGGTATAAATATGGATGCCCTTCCCCTCGGTCTGCTCCAGCAGCAGCTTGAGATCATGCAGATCGTGACCGGAAATCACAATAAACGGCCCCTTTTCCACAGTCAGCGGAACGGTAACAGGTGTGGGTGTGCCATAGCTTTCGGTATTTGCCTGATCCAGAAGCGCCATGCACTTGAGGTTTTTCTCACCGACCTCCATCACGATGGGCAGCAGCTCCTCCATGCCCCAATCCTCGCCGACAGCAAAAAGCGCCTTTGCGAAGAAATCGTTCACCGCATCATCGGTATAGCCCAGCACCAGGGCATGATGCGCATAGGCCGCCATGCCGCGCACCCCGAACAGAATCAGGGATTTCAGGCTGCGGATATCCTCCTGCGCATTCCAGAGCCTTGCCATATCGTAATCGGCAGCGCGACCGCACGGAGCAGCACAGTCCGAACAGTCAGGCACAAGCCTTGCCTTTTCCGCATGTACGCGGTCAATCAGCTCGCGCAGTGTCTTTTCGTTGAAGCTTACATTTGTAACGGTGGTAAATAATCCCTCAATCATCAGCCGCCATGTGCCGTCATTCACATCGGGGGCATTGTCCGTTGCGCGCGCAAGCCCAATCAGCGCCCCTGTCAGCTCATCCTGCAGCTGTGCCACATCAGCAGTTTTGCCGCAAACGCCTGCATTTCCCATACAGCCGGTACATCCTGCCGTCTGCTCACACTGAAAACAAAACATTTTGTTGCCCATTTGAAACCCTCGCTTTCTTCTTTGTCCTCTTTTTAATCCAGAATTCTGCCGTCTGTGGAGATGGTCACAACCTGCCATGGAATAAATTTCCCACTCTGCTGTAATGCCGTTTTTGCCGCAAATTCCAGACCGCCGCAGCAGGGAACCTCCATGCGGACAATGGTGACGCTTTTGATATCATTCTCACGAATGATTTCGGTCAGCTTCTCGGAATAATCCACACTGTCCAGCTTCGGACAGCCCACAAGGGTGATATGCCCCTTGATGAATTTTTCGTGGAAGGCGGCATAGGCATACGCGGTGCAGTCTGCGGCAATCAGCAGCTTTGCGCCGTCAAAATACGGTGCGCGTGCAGGAACCAGCTTAATCTGCACAGGCCACTGGGACAGGCGGCTGACCGCCTCTGTATTGCAAGCCGCGGCGGATTCTTCGTGTGCGATTGTTCTGGACTGGCTTCCCGGACATCCGCAGGGGAGTGTCATCCCTTCTGTCTGCATTTTTTCCTGTAGCCTTCTACGCTTATTTTCCTCCACAGCCTTTTCATCATACGCTGCCGCTTCGCGCTCCACAAAGGTAATCGCGGCAGTGGGGCAGGTAGGCAGGCAATCGCCCAGACCATCGCAGTAGTCATCGCGCATCAGCTGCGCCTTCCCGTTTACCATAGCGATTGCGCCTTCGTGACAAGCGGCGGCACAAGCACCGCAGCCATTGCATTTATTTTGATCAATTTCAATGATTCTTCTTTTCACAATAAAAACCTCCTTGCTTTTTTGTTTTCATTATAGTATGCTAAATTCAACAAGTCGGTTGAATTTTCAACGAAAAGAGGGTTTTTATGAAAGAATTTTTTCCCATCATCCGTTCCTCTCAGCTTTTTTCGGGCGTTTCCGAGGAGGAGCTGACCGCAATGCTCTCCTGTCTGGAAACAAGAAAGGAAAGCTTTCCCAAGGATGCCCTGCTGCTGCGCATCGGGGATACGGCAGATGCCATCGGTCTTGTGCTGTCGGGCAGTATTCTAATCATACAGGAGGACATCTGGGGCAACCGCAACATCATTTCCAAGGCAGGGGTGGGGCAGACCTTTGCCGCCGCCTATGCCTGCGCGCCCGGCTCTGTGCTGAATGTAAGCGTTGTGGCAGAAACAGCTGTTACGGTGCTGTATTTGAACATAAAGCGTGTGCTGCATGTGTGCTCCTCCGCCTGTGCGCATCATAGCCATATCATCCGAAATCTGCTTGGCGAGCTTGCAGAGAAAAACCTGCGCTTCAGCGAAAAGCTGACGCACATGGGGCAGCGCACAACGCGCGCAAAGCTGATGTCCTATTTTTCCGCAGAGGCACAGCGGCTCGGAAAATATGAATTTGATATTCCCTTTTCCAGACAGCAGCTTGCGGATTACCTCGCGGTGGAGCGCAGCGGACTTTCTCTGGAGCTTGGGAAAATGCGGGATGAGGGTCTGCTGGATTTTCATAAAAACCATTTCGTTTTGAAGGTATAACGCCAATAAAAAAGCAGAAACTCCTTTTTCGCAGGAGCTTCTGCTTTTTGTTTGCTTATTTCATTCCGTTTTCAGCGAAGCGGTGGAACAGCGCCGCAAGCTCGGCACGCGTAGCAGTGCCCTTCGGATAAAGGAGATTGCTGTCGCCCTTTACAAGACCGGTATTCACCGCCCACGCCATAGCGCCCATTGCATAATCGGAAATGCTCTCATAATCGTCGAACTCCCGAATTGCCATGCCGCCCTGTGTGGTATCATAGCCCTTATACTGCGCGTAGCGATAGAAAATCGCCGCAAGCTGTTCACGGGTAATCGGATCATTCGGGGCAAAGCTGCTGTTGTCGTAGCCGCCCATAATGCCGTTTTGCTGTGCCCATGTCACCGCATCATAAAACCATGCCGTACCGGAGCCACGCACAACATCGGTAAAGCTGTTTTCTCCCTCGACAGCAGGGCTGCCCTCCATGCGATAGAAAATTACCGCAATCTGCGCACGGGTGGTGTTCGCATAAGGCGCAAAGGCTGCCGCATCCATGCCGGACATCAGTCCCTTTTCGTAGCTAAACAAAACATCCTGATAAAACCAATCGCCCGCATTGACATCCGCAAAGGGATTCTTCACTGCGTCCGGCTCTCTCTTTTTCCAGTCTGCATAAACCGTTTTGCTGCCGCTCAGCTTGATTTCCGTAATCCTCTGCGTCAAATCCTTGTCGGCATACCAGCCGCCGAAGTCATAGCCGTCACGCATCGGGGTATAGGCGGAAAGGTCAAGCGTTTTGCCGCGGGCGGCGCGGATTGCCTGCATGCTGCCGCCGCCGTTGGTTTCAAAGGTCAGCGTGTAGTAGGTCGTGCCGCCGCCACCACCGCTGCCGCTACTGCTTGAACTGCCGCCACTCGAACTCCCGCCGCTTGGACTGTCGCCGCTGTCTTTTTTCGGAATACTCTCACCTGTCGCAATCTTGGTATTGCACCCCTTACAGTAGGTGTCACCCGTATAGCCGTCCGCACTGGTGGTGGCCTCAACTCTGCCGCGCACCTCAGTGCCGCCCGTATGATTGCTTGCGTTTAATTCGCCGTAGGCTGCATTGCAGATTTCGCAGACAGCCTTCTCCGTACAGGTAGCCGTACCGCCGGAACAGTCGCCCGTTTCGGTGTGACTGCTGTTGTTCGAGCAGGTGCGGGTATGCGTCCCATTGCCGTTGGAAGTCCATTCGCCCCAGTTGTGGATACATACTGTCGGAGGCTCGGGGTCCGGTATCACTATGATCAGTGTCCAGTTGGCGTAAAGCACCACATCCTCCGTAACAGGGAAAACGTCACCCGGGCAGCCCGCTTTCTTTCCGTCAGAACTCTCCAGTGCCCAATATTCAAAAGCAGCCGTATCATATGTAAAGCCACAATCCGGAAGGGTATAATCTCCGGATGTCCCAACCGGTTGCATGTAGCCAGATGCGTTACCGCCGTCAAAAGAAACGGTGTAATTTTCGCCCTGTACATTCCACTCACCCCATGCCCCATTTGGATTGCTTTTAAAATTGTCCTTATACCCGTCAGGAACATATATCACTCGATTCTCGGGCCAGGAATCCCCATACTTATAAAATACGAATAATCCAAAGTTGATTTCATACGAATTCTTCCAATGGGTATGAACCTCCGTAAGTCTTGTGCATCCAATAAATGCGAACGATCCCACAGAATTGACGCTGTCAGGAATATCAATTTGCGTAAGAGCAGTACAGTCCTGAAAAGCAGAAATCCCTATCTTCTTGACTGTTTTGGAAATATGTACCTCGGCAAGTTCCGAGCATCCACGAAATGCGCTTTTACCAATATTGGTCACGCCTTCCTCTATAATTACCTTTTTAATCTTTTGCTTTTCGTTCTCCCACGGGCAAACCGGATCGCCAGTACCTTCAAAATCAGGCATTGCACCCTTACCTGATATGGTAAGCGTCCAGTCCGTAAGCACCCCGTCCTCGTATTGGCTGATCATCCATTCAACATCTGTTCCGGGGATAGGTATAGGGACACCCAAAAACGGCCCATATAGCACAGCAGCAACTTTCCTATAACGTGATGTATCAAGTTTCCTCTGTTCCTCGGCGGTAAGCTGCTGCATTGCATCTACAACGGCTTGAAACTGCGTCCTCACTTCCTCGATATTATCGTCATCGATATCTTTCGCATCCGGCAAAGCGTCAATCATAGCCTGTACGCTTTCCACGGTAACGACTCCCTTTGTATTTAACAGGGCAGTCATTTCCCCCTGCTCCGTTTCTGCCGCCGATACCGGCACAGAAGCCGTAGAAAACAGGAAGCAGGTGCAAAGCAGTGCCGTGTAAATCCGTTTTCTTTGTTTTTTCATTCGTTTTTCCTCCCTCCATTGCTGTCATGTCATTTCCTTTTCCGTGTCCCGCTCCTTCCTTTTTTCTGTGCCATGCAGACACCGCAGAAAGAGCCTTTCACTTATATAGGTACAAAAAAACAGAAAAACTCTCACCTAAAAATCAAATTTTTTTAAAAAAAATAAAAAAATCAGCTTGCCTGCCGCCAGAATCCCCACAGGCAAAAGATACGCGATATACTGCGCTGTGCCGCCGTAGGCAATCAGCAGGTTATAAATTGCGTGAAAGGTAATCGCCGCCCCAAGCAGTCCGCAGGTTCCGGCAATTTTCAGCCACGTCCGCCGCCATACATACGCAAGCCCGCCGCCGACGATGGCTCCGCAAATCACATGCATTGCTCCCGTTCCGATGCCACGGAAGAAAATAAAGGAGAAATGCGCGGCTCCGTTTTGAATCAGATAGCAGATATTTTCAAAGGTCGCAAAGGAAAGCGCAGTAATCACTGCGGCAATCCCAATCTGCCGTGCCTGCGGCTCAAATACCAAAAGATAAAAGAGCAGCGGCAGCAGCTTCATCCCTTCCTCCACCACAGGCGCAATCTCCACAGTGGCGGCAAAGGCATCCGCCCCATACAGCGCCGCAAGAAAGGTATTGAGATATGCAGAAAGCAGGCACATGCCCATTCCCGCAAAGCAGAACAGAAAAGCCCCTGTATGCCGTTTTCCCATGCACAGGGCGGCAATCAGCAGAGGCGATGCCATGCAGATAAAAATATTTTCCATATATGTCATGCCTGCACCGCCCTTCCTGTGGCAGGCAGCAGAGCGAATACGCAGCCCGTCAGCAGAACATCAAACCCGTAATAGAGGAAGGAAGCCAAATCCCCCTGTCGGAAGCAGCCGGAAGTCCAAAGGATATATTCCGCCGCCACATAGCACAGCACCCCGATATGGAAATATCGCAGCTGCCGCGCCGCTCCCGTCTGCGTCCGCGCATAAGCAAGCCCCCGTATCGCATAATAGGAAACAGCAATCATCATGCCGCACCAAAGCAGATTCGAGAGAATATCCCCAAAGGTGCAGTAAAATATACATAAGGGAACGCCTATCAGGAAGGCAATCCGCGCCCTTCGGCACACAAAGCCTCTTTCCTCCGCGGAGGAAAGGGAGTATTGCAAAATAGAAAGAAAAATAACGCTTGCCACCCAGCCAAACTCCGACACATAAAAAACCTGCGGCGTTTTTGAGAACAAAAACAGATGCAGCGTCCAGTACAGGGAGCCGAGCGCAAAACAGCCATAAAAGCAGGTCAGCAGAAAATACGCCTGCTTTCTGCCCTTCAGATATCGCATCCCGCTCAGGCAAAAGCCCAGCAGGGTAACAGAGAATTGCACAAAGTTATCGGCAAGTTCCATTCGCATTGTCCCCCTTTTGCTCCTCCGACTGTTCGTCCTTATGCAGCAGGCAGATACGGAAGCACGCGATTGTCACACATACACCAAGGACAAAGGCGAGCAGTCCGGTCACGATATATCCAAGCGCAGCACTGCCGCCCAGCATTGTTGCCGCTGTTCCAAAGCCGGAGGACATGCCCGGCTCCATTCGATTGACCATATCGGGCATAAAAAGAGAAACCCCAACGATTACCGCAAGGCACGCCGCCACGCCGAAAACGGCGGCAATCCGTTCCTGCTGCTGCCTTCTCCGACGCTCCTTTTCCGCAATCCGCCGTTTTACCTCTGCAATTCGTTCCTCATGACTCCGCATTTGTGATTCCCTCCCGTTCCAGTAATCCGCGCAGACGGCCCTTGCCCCGATACACCATATTGGTAATCTGCTTCTCGCTTTTCCCCATGACCTCAGCAGCCTGCAAATAGCTCATGCCCTCAAAATAGACCAGATAAAGCGCCTCTCGGTAATCCGGATTTAACGCAGCCATGCAGAAATGCAGAATCCGATCCCGCTCCTTTGTGCGGACAACCTCCTCCACCAGTGTCTGTCCGTCCGGCTCCTCGGTCAGATTATCCAGGCTGAAGAAAAGCCGCCGTCTGCTTCTGCCGCGTAAAGCCATGTGCCGTGCCGCTTTATACAGATAGGCCTTTAAGCCGCCGTCTCGAATACGTGGCTTTTTCGTAAATAAATAGGAAAAGACTTCGATCATCAAATCCTCCGCTTCGTGAACGTCATGCAGATAGCCGTTGATATATAAGGTCAGCGGATTGCCGTATTTTTTCATCAATGCCACAAGCCCCGCTTCATCGCCGCAAAGATATTGCCTGTAAAGCTCTTCATCCATCGCCATGCCGTTCACTTCCTTTCCATCGCATCCTCTCAGCACAGAAAGGCATTGCGCCGCAAAAGGATGTCCTCTGTCTGAAATACTATCTCCAGTATATGCGAACATCCGCATAAATTCAAGATTTTCGTCATCAATCGCATCTGCATGCTGTCGGCAGATTTTTCTAAGATGCTCCGATGCGGAAATCTGCATCTTCTCCCCCGATCCCGTCAGAAATCCATAAAACCGCGGACTGACTGCAACCAACTTGCTTTTCTCGCAAAAATCCTCTATGATAAGCTTAAATCAGCCATTTTCTCGCAAAGGAGGAACCTTCTATGGATAAGGATTTCTTGAAATTTATGTCATTCGTTGCCTTTATGGAAGCGAAAAAAGAAGCGGAACGGGATTGTTCTGCCGAAGATACCGGATGGCAGGATACCATCCCTACTATCAGAAGAAAGCCCGACCCTGCTACAGAAGCGCTTCTTCTCAGCCGCATCCGGATGCCCGAAAAGCCGGTAAACAAAATGGGATCCGGCGAAAAGGTTTTTATGGGTATCGGCATCATTGGTCTGTTTGATGCCGCTTTCGGTCTCTTTCTGATGGACGCTTTTTATTTTCTTGTCGGGCTTGTTGTCGGTGTTTCCTTTATCATCATGGCAACCTCAAATGCAAAAAAGAGATATGATGAAAAGCTGGCAGAATATGAGCTGGCACAGAGGGACTTCCCTGCTTATCAGAGAAAAATGCTCGCTAAGCAGAGGCTCGGAAAATAAACGGAATGATTGGAGGGGATCAGATAATGTCACAAAAAAGGAGTACCATTCTTATCTGGGCCGCGGTCATTTTTATTCTCATTGTCACATGCTTGATTACCGACCGCAACAATCTTGCAGAAAGAACGCTTTATTCCTCACAGGAGGAAATGCAGTCCGCCCTACAGGATACCTTTGTATATTACACCGCGAGAGGGGAACGACAGGCATGGAGCATCCATGGCGATACCGCAATACAAACCTATGAAAACGGCGCAGTATTTTCGTATACCATCACGAAATGGCATCCGCACCGCGGTGCGCTGACGCTCACACTGGACACCACAGCACAAAAGGAAACGCTGTTTGTTGCACTTAATGGCTCTCTGTTTGATCAGCATAAGCATGTCTTTCGTCCGGAAGCACAGCTTGCCTCCTCCGACAGAAGCGCGAGGCGCAAGCCTGTTTCCGGGCAGAATCAGCCTGCTGCGCAGAATAAACCCTCCGAGCAGAGTAAATCTTCCGAGCAGAGTAAGCCTGCTGAAACAACTCCCACCCCCGTATATACCGCCCCCAAATCGCAGAAAAAGCCCGAACTGCCCGATTGCGGCGATTATGAAAGCTATGAGGATTTCATGGATGACTGGGATGGCTATATGCCGGATGGCAGTGATGCAGAGGATTACTGGGAGGATTGGTAAGAACGGTATGCAGAAAGGGAGTATGCACATGAATGACAGAAAGATGGTCTTAGATGGCATGATGGGACTGGTGGTCGGGGACGCATTGGGGTGTCCCGTTCAGTTTCTCAACAGAGAGGAGCTTCGGGAGCGTGGAGCCGTCACCGAAATGGAGGGCTACGGCACCTATAACATGCCCCCCGGCACATGGACGGATGACAGCAGTATGGCGCTTGCAACCCTCGCGAGCATCAACGAAAGGAACGGCATCGACCTGCGCGATATCATGGAACGCTTTCTCGATTGGGAATTTCATGGCGCATATACCCCCTTCGGCGAGGCGTTTGATGAGGGGAATACCTGCAGCAACGCCATCTATAAGTATCGTGACAGCCACGACCTCGCAACCTGCGGCGAAACGGGCGAATATTCCAACGGCAACGGCGCATTGATGCGAATTCTCCCTGTCTGCCTGTATTTCATTCAGAAGGAAGATATTTCGGATGCGGATGCCCTTCGGCAAATCCATCTGGCAACAGGGCTTACGCATAATCATCTGCGGTGTCATATCGCAAGCGGATTGTATTATTTTATCGCAAAAGCCATCGTCACAATGGCACCAAAAAATGCCGATTTGAAAACCTGTATCCAATACGGCTTAGAAAAAGGCTTTGCATTTTATCACACGCCCGAAAGCCTTGCGGAGCTGATGTACTTCCAGAGATTACGCGACTTAAATGAATTTTTCTCCCTGCCCGAAGATGAAATCCAAAGTGACGGCTATGTTCTGCATGCTTTGGAGGCGGCAATCTGGTGTCTGCTTCATACCAATCGCTTTCGGGACTGCCTGCTCCGCGCAGTCAATCTCGGCGATGATACCGATACCATAGCCGCAATCGCAGGAGGGCTTGCAGGGCTGTACTATCACTATGAAGCCATGCCGGCAGAATGGCTGGATGCAATTCAGAAAAGGGATTGGATTGAAAATCTGTGTTTAAATAAATAGTGGACTTGCGGATTTGACCTCAATCGGAATCAACTGTCCATCACGCTGAATGATAAAATCAATTTCAGCACCACACACGCTCTGGCATCTCGCCGACCGCCAGATACTAACGGTAAAACTGTTATAACAGATATTCGCGTAAAAATCTGCGAAATTTTATCTGATTTTCGCACTAAACTACACGAATATTTCCGACAATTTCACACTTTTCTGCGCGAATACTGCGATTTCTAACCATAAGCACAAAGAATAGCCCTCTCGATTTCAATCGAGAGGGCTTTCTTATCCAATCCGTTTAAATATTTACAGACTGCGTTTATTTTGTAATCGTCACTGTTTTTGTTGCATCGTCCCAGGCGACAGCCGCACCAAGCTCATCCGCCACAAAGCGAACGGGTACGAAGGTACGTCCATCAATAATGACAGGTGCAACGCCGTATTTTTCAAGCGTCTTGCCGATTGTCATTTTGATTTCCCTGCCGTCAATCGTCAGCGTAACCGTTTTTGTGATGCCGTTCCAGTCAACCTTACCACCCAGAGATTCTGTAATGAATCTGATGGGTACCAGAGTTCTGTCATTTCTGATCACAGGAGCCGCATCTTTTTCATAAACCACGCCGTTCACAGAAAGATTTTTGCTGTCAATCTGCATTTTTACAATCGTCTGCTTTATGCCATCCTCCTGTTTTGTTCCATCTTCCTGCTTTGTGCCGTCATCAGAAGCGTCTGCCTTACCATTATCGGTAGAAGGTGTTTCTAAAACAGTGCTATCACTATCATCGGAGGAAGAAGGACGCTTCCGAATCTGCAACGTACCATTCTCGTAAACAGCCTCATAGTTTGCATTGATGTCTACCACGCTAGGAATAATTTCCGCTGTGCCAACCTTGCCTGTGTCAAGGTCACTGCTGTAGCTTAATGTAATTTTGCCGCCAAGCACATCATCGCCAATCAGACCTGTCACTTCATAATCCGTTCCTTCAACAGGGTTTGATAAATCAGGGGCAGCATTGCCTTTCCGTATGCTCTTATCCAGAGCCTTAATGGTAACCTTCGCTTTATTGATTGTAAAGGTTGTTTCGCCGCTTACAGTGTAGTTTCCGCCTTCGCCATCAACCACAATCACTCTGCCTGTGCCTGCATTTATATTATCTTTGTAGGATAAGGTATACTCATTTTCAGGAATATTCTCTTTTACAACTACTGTGGGCACGATTGCACTGCCTGTATAGGTATAGGTACCCGTAACCTTCAAAGTAGCTGTCACAGGCTTTGGCGTAATGCTCCAATTTACAGTAACCTCACCTGTATAGTTATTGCCGTTTGCCGATACTGTTACCGTATATGTTCCTGCATCAGATCCATATGTAATCTCAGAGCCGTAGTCCGGTCCAAGTACCAATGTTCTTCCATCAAGAACAACACTCTTTATCTCAGGATATTGATTTTTACCGTTGTATACAAAACTGTCATGGTCAAGATTTATCGTTGCACCTGAAATATCCTTACGTGCAATACTTACGGTAATACTGCCTTCTTCCGTATCATTGTGGTTGTTGTCGCCTACGGATTTATAGAATACTGTGTATTCTCCTGCATTTGCAGCCTTTGGAAGTTCTGCCGCATATGTTCCGTTTTCACCGATTTTATACTGCATCTCGCCTGTACTGCTTAATCCTGCATTAACAAGTACCTGTTCATTACCGTTATAAACAATATTTTCTATTGCTGTAGGTGCGGTTGCTTTGCCTTCTGCTTTTTCTATTGTGAATGTTTCTTCAATTCGATTTACTTCATAGTTTCCACCATTATTATCGGTAACGATAATTTTCCCCGTACCTGCGTTTGTATTGCTTTCGTAGGAAACATTATATTCACTTTCAGGAATAACCGTTTCACCGTCTTTTAAAACAACTGTCGGTTCTATTGCAACGCCTGTGTAAGTAAATGTTTTTGTAAATTCAATATTTGCCGAAACATTCTTTCTTGCAATTTCAAATGTCTTTTGGATACTTCCGCTGTAATTGCCTTTGAATGTTATATCCGCATTGGCAGTACCTGCATTCGTGTTGTTTGAATATGCAACATCATAATCTGTACCTTTTACCAATTTTTTACTGCCGTCTTTTATTGTTATTTCAGGTTCTATGTTTTCACCTGTATATACGTTTCCGCCTGCAACCGTTGCGTCGGCGTTTGTCATATCCTTTGCTGTAATGCTCCAAGGGACTTCAACAGTACCTGTATAGTTATGGTCATTTGCCAATACTGTCAATGTATACGCTCCTACATTCATTTCCGTATTGACGGCATATCCGTAATCATCATTAATTCCCTGTGTCAGTGTTACTCCGTCGAGAACTACGCTTATTACTTCCGGCAGCTGTTCTTCACCGTTATATACAAAGCTGTCATGGTTAAGTTTTACTTCTGCACCTTCAATACTCTTAGGATATATTGTAAATGCTTTTGTTCCCTTATAGAGATAATCCTTTGTTTCATAACTTATAGTTACGGTATACTCTCCTGCATCTGTAGGAACACCGTTAAGAGCAGTACCGTCCTTCTTCGCATACGAAACAGCATATGTACTTGGTATCCAATCTTCTGATGCCACAGAAAGCAGAGGTTCTTTCGGTTTTTCGCCATAAGTCCAGCTGTCCATAGTTATATAGTTACTGTTTATAGTTTTTTCAGGCTTACTTTCTGTTTTAAAATAAATATCCGTAGACAGTATTTTATAGTTTGTAGTCTTAAGATTTAATTTAATATTTCCTATTGATGTCGAATCTTTATAATTCTTCATCGGTATAGCGGTAAGTATCAGCTTTCCGTTTTCAATTTTTGCTTCTTTAAAACAGCCTGTGTTTAAAGTTATAGCGTCAAAATAACCAACATATGCTTCAATTTTATCATTTTCCGTTATACCTTTAACATCTTTAAGAAGATCTCTTAAATCAATCTCGTATGTTCTTTCCACACCTGTTATAAAAACAGTTTTATCGAATGTCGGAGCAGTGTCGTTATAACCTTCTGCCGGATTGATTGTAAAGCCAAACTGGCTTGTTGCTTCTTGTATTCCGTCTGTTTCATCAAATACAGCCTCTACAATATAATCTCCCGCATTTACAGGATTGCCTGCCAAAGCTGTTGCACTTGTTTTCTTATAACTTCCGTCAGACTGTTTTTCGGCAGGATAGTAATTAAACTTAATATCCTCAAGTTTATAGTATGTATTGCTGTAATCCGTCTTAACGGTATCGTTTACTTCATTGCTGTACTCTATTGTCAATCCGTTTCCTTCACTCGGACTTTTTATTGCCGTACCGTCATAAGTTTTTCCGTAAGGATAACCTCTCCATCCGGAGCTTGTGACATTCGGTACCAGCTTCACAATTTTAACTTGTATAACATTGTCTGCTGTCTGTGTGTCAGCCATATTTTCATTGCCTGTGTATTTTACTCCAAATTCAAGTTCGCCTATACCCAAATCCGAAGCCGGTAAGGATATACGGAAATTTCCATTGTCGTTTACGGCAAATTTTCCGTAAGTGGTTTCTCCGGCATAAAGTTCCACATAATTAGATGTAAGTGTATCATCTCCGCTGTAAGTGCTTATATTGTTTGTATTTGTACTGGTTGCCGCTGTTCCTGTAGTTTCAACCCTGCCGTCAACATAAATTTGGTCGAAATATGTAACTGCCGAAGAATATGAATCTATACTAATATTCGATTCTGACTGTGAAACAGTAAATGTATATGTCCTGTTTATTGTGTATCCGTCATATGTAGCGGATACAGTAAGGGTATGCTCGCCTGCCGGAAGATTCCACAGTGCTGTTTCCGTAGAAAGGTCAATACCGTTACTTGTTACTTCTTCTGTAACTTCATCATAGTTATCAATTTTATATTTTAAGGTAACACCGCTTTTCGAAAAAGCAAATGTTAATAATCCGCTTTCTGCTGTGCCGTATACAATACTGTCAAGATCATTCTGTGTCGGTTCGCTCGTAATATAAAGCGGTATTTCCACTATTTCCACAGCAGAACCTATTACCGAACTGTTAAGCTGTGCTTCTGTTGCATATGTTCTGTCAACTTTCATTGCCGCACCGAAAACAAGCATTGAACCTATAGGCTGAGTAGCATCAATCTTGCTGTATTTTGTACCTATACCGAGAGTTACTTTCGCCTGTCCATTAAAAATCGTAAGATTTAAAACTTCTCCCGTTGTTTCGGCAGTATTTGTAATATTTACAGTACCGCCGATAATTCCAACACTGTTTATTTTCTTTCCGTTCAAATCCAAATCGAAATTTCCGGAATTTATTGTTAAGCTGTTGCCGTTATCATCTTCAAGAAGTTTCAGTGTACCGCTTGTTCCTGATGTAACGGCAGAATCGGTTAATGCCGTTTTTAAATCCTTGAAATATTTTGTTGTACCGTCTATCGATTTCCATTCTACGGATACATCTAAAGTTTCGTTGCAGTATTTA
The DNA here is from genome assembly GCF_018785345.1 of Clostridium sp. MCC345. Classification (NCBI taxonomy): domain Bacteria; kingdom Bacillati; phylum Bacillota; class Clostridia; order Eubacteriales; family Clostridiaceae; genus Clostridium; species Clostridium sp. MCC345. The sequence continues at coordinate 76,844 of NZ_WQPP01000044.1, read as the reverse complement.
CATACTTTTGTATCTATGTCAATCTCGTTATGGTCGCATTGTACTACATAAAATACAGGATATTGGCTGTTTGACATATACAGCTTCTTTGCAGTTGCATACTCAATCCAGTTGCCTTTTTTATCTTTATAAGCATATCCGTCTGCCAAGAAATCAGTAATTGGTTTATTTGTATTATCAATATTACTTATAACTACCTGACCGCCCGAAAGTGTAATATCACCACCGCTGCTGAAAATATATCCAATGGTTCCTGATGACTCCGGTGCAAAAATCAATGTACCGTTTGTACCTACATAAATAGTACAACTGCCGTTTCCTACACTATCAATAATAGTTACTTTTCCTCTGTTTCCGTTGCTGTTTGCAACCTTTCCCACGTATAAATTACTACCTAATCTTTTTCCGTTTAAATCAAGAGTAATTCCTGTTTCTTCTGTATATATATAATGTGAAACGTAAGCGTCGCTTTCATCCTTTAATACAGTAACAACACTTCCGCCTGCAAGCGGAGTATCTGTAAATATCTCTGCAAGTGTAGCGTAATATGTTGTTGTATCTCCGATTGTCAGCTTTGCCCCTGCCTCGGTAATATTGAGTTTTGCTTCGGCATTGACCATAGTATTATTTATTTCGTGTACGTATACCTTATATTCTCCCGCCTTTACTCCTTCGTCTGTTGTAATCGTAACAGTATATGTATTTTCGCCGCTGTTTTCTATTGTTGCAGTAATATTTACAGTTGCATCATTTTGAACATAAGCTGTCAAATCATCTGTTCCGTCATAGTTTACGGTAAATGTAACGGAGTTTCCCGCAACAACGTTTTTGTTTTCGCTGTCAGCGGCAAAAGAAATGGTACTTTTTACAGGCGGTGTTACCTGTCCGCCAGCTGCATTGGTAATCTTTTTGGCAACTTCTTCGCCTACTTTGTAAGTTCCGTCAGAAAATACTGCCTGTGATACATCACCGTCAACTTCCGTTGAACCGTAGATAATAATTGAAGACGGACTTAATGTCGGTTCTTTTGTCAGCTCTACAGCCTTGTCCGTTCCCGAAATTGTTATGTTATCATCTTCGGTAGAAATATATAATGTACCCTTTACACCGACTTTCGCACCGCTGATATCCGCAGAACCTTTTATAATCTCCAAATCACCTGTAATTGCCGCATCTGCCTCGGAAGGTGCAGTCATAACAAATTTCCCGTTTTCATTGGTAGTTTCTACTCTTACATTGCCTTCAACTGTACCGTTATTTAATGTAAGGTCATAACCTGCGGTAATATCACTTTTAATTGAATGACCGTTCATTTCAATTATTAAAGGAGAATATGTATTTTCATCATCATCAAGAGTTGCGTCCTTTAACAATGTAATTGTAGTTACACTTTCTTCTCCGGAAACATCAGAAATAGCATCATCTAATGTGTCATATTCCGTATCACCGATTTTAGCCACAGCTTCTTCTGTTGCATATACGGCTGTTTCGTTTTCCGCTGTCAAGGTAACTGCTTCCTGTGCAGGCTGTTTTTCTTCTTCCTGCTTGTTGCTTTCGTCAGCAGAAGGTGTTTCGGAGTCTTTTGTTTCGTCCTTAGTTTCCTCCTGCTTTTCCTCAGGCTTGCTTTCTTCTTCCTGTGTATCGCCTTCTGAAGTGCCTTCCTCCTGTTCTTCCGCATCGACCCTTTCGGTTTCCTCGGCTTTGACTTCCTCTGTCGGCGTACTTTCCTCGGAAGCACTTTCCTCTGTCCGTTCTTCGGCTTCAGATACCGCCTTAATGTCCCCCCCCCGAGGACTTTCGCTTTCCGCCAGTGCCGTTGACGGCACAGAATTCAGACACATCGTCAGCGCAACGACCGCACCTGTCACTTTCGCGCCTGTCACCTTTTTCATAGACCTTCCTCCTTTTGTATCTTTTGTCATTCCTGTAAAAATACGTTCTTCTCGCAGGAATAAGTAACGTTCTCCCGAAAATGCCACTACGACAAAATTCTACATAAATTATATCAAACCACACCCGAAATGTAAATCATACCAAAGTATGATAAATATTCCATGAAACACTCTTCTTCCTTCCAAATGCTACCAAAATGAAGAAAGGTGCCAAAAATCTGACACCTCTGCTCTATATAACTTATTTCATCCTGTAATTTCCCCCTGCATTTCCCCCAGCATCCGAATCATCGTCTCCTTCAGTCTTTCGTTATACGGTGAACTGGGGTCAAAGCACAGTTCGATAAACTGCTGTAGTTCCTTATTATCCGCCAAAGATTTCGGCTGATGTGCATACAATTTTCCTTCGGGGTTATCCGTGCGAGCAAAGATGTAATCCATAGACACGTCAAAATAGTCCGCATATTTTCTCAGATTTTCAACCGTTGGTGTTGCTGTTCCCTGCTCATAGCGGTTAATACTGGGCTGTTTCAATCCCAAAATCTCCGCCATTTTCATCTGTGACAGCCCCATGCTCTCTCTTAGCCCCTTGAGCCGCTTTCCCATTTCTTTCACGCGCATCCTCCTCCCCGTATTCCATGACACGAAAGGCGCTCACCGTTTTCCGATGAACGCCCTCGGTTATTCTTTTTCCGATTTATTTTTCAATTTTCGTGATTGTCACTGTCTTTGTTGCATCGTCCCAAGCGACGGTTGCGCCAAGCTCGTCTGCCACAAAGCGAACAGGTACGAAGGTGCGTCCATCAATAATCACAGGTGCAACACCGTATTTCTCCAGTGTTTTGCCAACTGTCATCTTGATTTCCTTGCCGTCGATGTGCAGTGTAACCTCTTTTGTTGCGCCGTTCCAATCAACCTTGCCGCCCAGAGTTTCTGTAACGATTCTGATAGGAACCAGAGTTCTGTCATTGCGAATAACGGGTGCAGCATCGTAAATCACTGCTTCATTATCCACGTTGACAATGCGACTGCCGATTTGCAGCTTGATTACCTTGCTCTTTTCAGCCGCGCTGTTCTGGTTAGCATCTGCCGCATCCTTCTGTACGAATGTCGCATCAACGGAAACCTTACCCTTCGGCATTGTGAAGGTGTATTCATTATCGTTTACCTTCGTCAGCTTCACGTTGCTGTTGTCTTTATCCTTCACAGTTACCTTATCCAGCTGATAGCCGCTGTCAGGTGTTGCTTTGATTGTTACCTTCTCGCCTGCTTCTGCCTTTGCAGGAGTAACGGAAATCTTGCCGTTCTCTGTCTTGCCTGTGTTAACGCCGTAGGTCGGTGCGGAGGTATCAGAAGAGGAGGAAGATGATTTCTTGCGAGAAACGCTTACTGTGCAGGAAGCAGTGCCTTCACCGTAGTTGCTTAAATCCCCATCAATCTGTGCCGTAAAGATATATGTTTTGGTTGCATTAGGCAAAGATACAGAATATGTACCATCTTCATTCTTTGTAGGTTTGATACTGTCATCACTGCATACAATACCTGTTACTTTAATTTCATCAACTGTACTGTCTGCAGTAAGTTTAACTGTGCCTGCACCTCTCATTGTTTCTTTATCGGCAACAACAGATACCGGGTAATCTGCCGCCGTAATTACAAGACCACCTGTAATTGTCTGGCTGAAAGCCTCATAGGTATCATCTTCGGCACGCGTAATAATTACATCATAGGTGCCGACTGCCGTAGGAGCTGCTACTGTTTCTTCGCCTTTCTTATAGCTGATTGTAAATCCTTCAAGCTCGCTGGTTAAAGTATATGCTTTTCCTGTTCCGTCATATTTACTGCTCTGAACAGCATTTTCACCGGAATCAAATGCAGGGATTGTTTCCTTCTTTGTCCATACAGCATATAATGTGACATTGCCGTTATTTTCCGCAGTTAAGTTCTTAACAGAAACCTTATCAGGATATTCAGAAGTTTCCCCTTTTGTCGTAGACCATCCGGCAAAATTATATCCTGTCCTTGTATATTTATTTTCAGAAAGTGCATCAGATGTATCATAGGTCATTGTCTGCACTTTCATAGCGCCGTCTGTGCTGCCATTGCCATCAAATGTTACGGTATATTTATTAGGTATAGCCGCAAGAGATACTGTTTTATTTTCGTCTACATTTTTAATCTCAATACTTGCAGATTTTTTATCTTCGCTGAAAGAAGAATAAGTTGTCCTATCAGGCGCTGTTTCAGGAAGCGTATAGCCTGTGTCTGCTATAATTGTAGCAGTATAATCTTCACCTTGCTTAATTTGCGTTACAGTTGCACCTTCTACTTTTGCATGGGACAGATTCAATGTGACCTTATAATAGTTCTCATCGCTGTAAGCCAATTTCAAATAGTTTCCTGTTTCATCAGCCGCTACAATCGTGTTCTCTGTATCAGGAACAAAATATTTTGCCGAATCTTTATAATATTTTGTATCCGTTTCCGCTGTAGTTATCTGAACGGTACGTCCTTTCTGGAGTTGCGTTTCTGTTGTTACCCCTATGGAAGCACCGTCTTTCAGTTGCCCCAGATGAATTGTCTGACGCTCTGCATACGCATCTCCTAATTCATTTCTATTATTAAGAGATAAATAGATATTATTTTCCGCTGTAGCAGCTGAGGTATCAACAGTGTATACATCACCAGCTACATTCACTTTAGCACCTTTTTTATTATTGGCAATAACAGGAGAACCACTTATGGTAACAGTCTGGTCATAGACAGAATCTCCCTTTTTTCTTGCAGATGTCATATTTATTGCTCCGCCTTCTCCGCCTGTTACATAGTTTCCAACAATTTTGCCACCTGTAATATGAACTGTCCCACGATTATAAGGACCATAATGGAATGCTATTGCACCGCCTCTATGGGAGGTATTATTCGTTATTGTACCTCCATTGATATTTAACGTGCCTCCTAAAACATAAAATGCACCGCCGCCGATTGTACGATTCTCTGCATTTTCTGCTGTACATGTATCAATATTTCCGGAAACTTCGCCACCATTCATTGTAAATGTCCCACTTACAGATGCTGCTGCGCCACCATTCCACGAACCATCTTTTATATTATCGGAAATCTTACCGGAATTAAGTGTGAACGTCCCTCCGACAGCAATACCGCCGCCATTTGTTTGGCTTGTCGGATTGATAACATGGTTGCCAGAGATTTCACCGCCGTCCATCGTAGCAGTAACACCTTTATCCAAATAAATACCACCGCCAGCAACTGTGCCATAATTCTCTTTAATCTGACAGTTCTTTAAAGTTAAAACTCCGGTAGAAGTTTCCTCCTTCCAAGCTCGTGCAGCACAGATACCTGCACCACTTCCGGACTCACTTTTGTTTCCTTGAATCAAAACATTTTCGAGCGAAACATTATATTCGTAATCCTTTGTTCCCGGGATACAGATACCGCCACCATTTGTTGCTGCTGTATTACCTGTAATTTTTAAATTTGAAGCAGTAAAAGAAGATTTTCCATTTGCATAAATACCGCCACCGCTATTGGACTGGTTATTTTCTATCGTACCGCCGGTTATATCAGCTACACTTCCTACTGTTAAATTTAAACCGCCGCCATTACCTGTAGAATCATTTGTACTTACTGCCGTATTTTCCGATATTGTTCCGCCGGACATTCTCAAACAGGAACTATATACATTGATCCCACCACCTGTTGTTGCTGCTGCGTTGTTTTCAAATGTACCACCCTTAACATAAAGTATTGAGTAACCATCTGCACATACAGCGCCACCTGCACCATCAGACTTATTATTTGTAAAATTACCATCGGAAATTGTACAATAAGAAGCATCCGAAGCAGTATAATCTTCTCCTGTATCATTTTTAACGCCGGACAGATAAATTGCTCCGCCATCACCCCAGCCATTTCTTGCATAGTTGCCGCTTATCGTACCACCGGTCATTTCAATCTTGCCATAGCTTGCAATACCTGCACCACGCCAGCCAACATTGTTATTGCGAATTGTACCACCGGAAATTTTCATCAAACCGCCATTTAACACAGCACCGCCAAACCGAACTTTATCCGTAACAGATGGGAATGTATATTCTCCTGTTTCTTCATCTTTCATTGCAATAGCACCACTGGTTGTTGTGTTATCGTTGTTTTCCAGAATTGTGCCACTCTTAACTGTAAGTGTACCAAAATTATAAATCATTGCACTGGTAGCTTCTACGCCGCCGTTTTCTGTTCCTCGACCAAGCGTTGTATCTTCAGAGCCTTCCCATACAGCGCCACCATCAATCTTAACGTCTTTCAGCGTAAGAGAACTTCCTTCAGGAACAACTATCATATAATCTTTAAACGCTTCACCACGCTTGATTGTGCCGCCGGAAATGGTTACATCACCGGAAATGGTCACCTGACCTTTCAGTGTCAAAGTTTTTCCTTCTGCAATCGTTAAATCCTCAGAAAGTGTGGTTGCATCTGTCCATTCTGTATCTTCACTAATTACGCTGTCTTCACTCTGCAGTGCAACGGCTGCCGCTTCGTCCCCTGTTGTGCCATGTGTTTTCGGCGTTTCTGTAGGTTCTTCTTCCTCAGGCTCTGCCACAACCACAGGTTTTTCCTCATCTAACAGCGGCAGTGTCGCAATGCCCTTCTCCGCATCTGCCTGCAATGTTGCCGCGTCATTTTCTTCCGCCGCAAACGCCGGCACGGAAACCATGCTTGCCGCTACGGTCAGCGCAAGCGCCTTCGCGTAATAATTCTTTTTCATAACCATCTTCCTCCTTTTTCATTGCCAAATAAAGCCCCATGTTTTTGTAAAAAACAAAAAGGCACTCCCCTCTCGGCAGCGCACTTGTTGCAGCTGGCTGCCATTTGAAAGGCCCTTTAGCTTTGCGTCACAGGCTTTCGCCTGCTTTGCCATCGTTTTCATTTGCATTTGTTGCCCCTAATTTTTGTAAAACACCCCCGATTTTCTCTCACATAATACGGACTACACATTCTGTCCTTTATCCGCCGTCTTTTCATTGTGAAAAAGAGAAAATTTTTCAAAATGCGACTGCCACTATTGATTCTCTCAGACGCGAGATGGCAGAAAAAAGGAATTTCTGCATAAAAAAGGCACACAAAAGAAGCTGGCAAAAAAGAATCCTTTTACCGGCTTTTTTCGTGTACTGAATTTTGTAAAATTATGTAGGACTTCCTTGAATAATGTTTCTTTTGGTGATATACTGAAAAAAATACATGGCGAATTCATGCTTTTTTCCGAAAAATCAGTGTTGAATTTTCCATATACGAAACAGAATGTGTAGTTTGTCCTAAATATACAACCGCATTCGCTCAATCTGGCGGATATGGCTTTCCGCCGATTCCATCACATAAATACGGGTAGTTTCGATGCTGGCGTGTCCCAAAAGATCCGCCAGCTTTGCTATATCCTTCTCCAGACGGTAAAAACTCACCGCGAACAGATGGCGAAAGTTGTGCGGAAAGACCTTCTTTGCCTCGACACACGCCGCCTTGCATAGCCGCTTCATCTCTCCCCAGACGTTTGTACGGCTGATAGGCTTTCCGGTCCTTGTAATAAACACTGCCCCCGATGTGATGCAGTTCTTCTTACAATAATTCTGCAATTCCTTCCGCAATTTCTGCGGCAGAAGCACCTTTCTCTGTTTTCCCTTGCAATTCACAATCGCTGTCCCCGTCCGCACCGCTTCCGCAGTAATAAACTGCAATTCGGAAATGCGAATTCCCGTATTGCATAAGGTTTCCATGATATAAAATAATCTCTGATTCCCCTTTTGCTTTGCCGCCTTTAATAGAGAAAGATATTCCTTTTCCGACAGCTCCCGCTCCTTATCCCGAAAAATGCATCGTTGCTGTTTGAACGGCTTTACTCTGCAATCGCACCACCCTAAAAACGAAAATAGCCCATTCAACGCCACCAGTATCGCATTTGCCGTGCTTATGGCATACTGCTCCGCAAGGCTTTCCTTATACGCAATCACTCTTTCCTTTGTAAACACTTTCCCCCTCGGCAAATGTTCATAAAACCGCCAGATGTCGTGCAGATATTTCTGTATCGTACTGCTACTCTTCTCTGCCAGCCGCAAGTGCTTTTCGTATTCCCTCATCATTTCCCATGTCAAAATATGCTCCATCCTTTTCGCCTCCCTGATTTTAAAGATAATATCCCCATGATTTTAGAAAAATAATGCGGAAATGGCAAAAAGCACACAAAAAAGCCTGTAGGTCTTTTCACCTACAGGCTTTGCCTTTTATTCTCTATTTGCATCCAGCATCTTTTGCACCTCTTTATCGAAGTCAGAACGCAGTTTCTGTGTTTTATTAAAAATATCATACTCGATGTCTGCTTTTTCCTTTGCCATTTTACTCGAAACACCGCCTCTATCCTTCAGAATTTTATAGCGGCGAAATGCCAGAAACTCATTAACACTGGCAGCAAACTCTTCCATAGTGAATGTATTTTCTCTCTCAATCAGATCTTCGATATAATCGAAATAACCACTGACCACCCTTTCTAACTGGCGAATCTGCTTCTCATCCAGATAGTTTTTTGCAATGCGTGCATCGGACTTCAGAATTCTGCCTTCCGGTGCATGTTTCCATGTTGTCAGCCACATATGTTCCTTTTCATGATCTGCTTTGGTATATACAATCTCTGCTGCCGTCTGCCCCACGATAGCATAATGGAACTTGTTCTGCACCATCGCATAAAAGTCCTTTGTTGTGGGAGATTGTCTGTCATAGTCAATGCTGCATTCTGCAAAAATATCTGTGATTTGCTGCCAGATGCGTCTTTCACTCGCACGAATCGAGCGAACACGCTCCAGCAGTTCTTTAAAATAATCCTTACCAAAGGCTGTCCTGCCCTGCTTCAAACGCTCATCGTCCATAGCAAAGCCTTTGATCATATACTCCTTTAAAACACTGGTTGCCCAGATACGGAACTGTGTTGCTCTGCGGGAATTTACTCTGTAACCAACAGAAATGATGGCATCCAGATTATAAAAATCCATCTTACGTTTGACTTGTCTATTGCCCTCAGTTTGAACTGTTTCCATTTTGGAAACAGTTGCAGCTTGACTTAATTCGCCATCTGCATAAATGTTGGCAAGATGCTTTGAAATTGCAGGAACTTCAACTGCAAATAATTCTGCCATTGCTTTCTGTGTCAGCCAGATGCTTTCATCTTTTACGAGCGCATTCACAGAAAGGTCTTCTTCAGCGGAACGATATATTAAAAAATCTACTTGTCTATTCATATTTTTACCCCCTTTGCACAGAATGGAACTATCCAGAGTATAACGAAAAAAAAGTAGTAATTCAACCATCACCGTATGAAAAACTTCTCCCGTCAGGTGTGTCCCAATAAGAAAACATGAAGATAATAAAATACCCGAAAGCCCACCAGACTTCACTGCATCCTGAAACAATTAAAAAGAATTGAATCGATTCCCTTTTGTATCGGTGCGTTTATCTCCACGCATAAATGCGCCAACCCAAAAAGCACCTGCATTTATCATGCAGGTGCTTCGGATTTCATCTGTGAAATTGGTGGTAAGTTGGTGGTAAATCAGTCATTCCCGAATTTTCCACTATCTCAAAGCCCTTGATTTTCCACCATTTTCCGACTCATCAATCGTTAATGGGCTTCATTGTCGGGATTTCACATCAATTTAATTTACATTGACGCTTTTTCCTTTAATAAAGCCTTTTTCGGTGTTCCAACATTATTATAATAACATATTTATGCTGATTACACCACTCGAATTTGTCGTACTCTTGTCGTATGGCACACATTTTGTCGTACTCTCGTCAGTCCATGCCGGACTCTTTCCTAAAATACATCTAAATTGTGTGCTAAATTTTGAATTGCTTCCTGCTTTTTAGTATCGGTAACTTCCGCATAAATATCCATGGTTGTTTCGATATTTGCGTGTCCCATAATAGACTGAATTACCTTTAAGTTTGTTTCATTTTCGCAAAACCTTGAACAAAAGGTATGTCGCAAATGATGACATGAAAAATGTGGTATTATCACAGGCTCTCTGTGCTGTTTTGCAGCTTTTACCACTTCTTCTGCATTGTGTGCTTCATATATACGCTTGATTGCTCTGTTTACAGCTTGCGGATTATGGATATTGCCAAAACGATTCATAAAGATAAATCCTTTCATCCCATCAATCACTGTTTCATTAAATCCATGTTCCTTCTGGTCATCCAATTCCATCTGGAGTGCATCATAAACCGTATCCATCATCGGAATCGTGCGTATACCAGCTTCTGTCTTTGGAAGAGATACAGCAAATGAACATATCGGATGTTCTTTGAACTCTCTACTGTAATAAACCACGCTATGATTGATACTGATCGTCCTTTTTTCAAAATCAATGTCTTCCCATCGGATACCGATTGCTTCTCCAATTCGACAACCTGTTCCAAGTAGGAACTTAAAAAATGATGCCCAGTGGTAAAATGTAGGACTTTCATCAATATAGCGTATAAAGGCTCTCTGTTGTTCCACTGTCAAAGCGTGTCTCACACCATGATTTTTCCCCGGTTGCTTTTTAATCTGTGCCATTACTCCATCGCTTGGATTAACACGAATGATGTTATCACGCACAGCAAGCTGAAATGTCGGGTGTAAAACAGTATGAATTGTTTCTAGCGTATTTATCTGCATTTCCTTTTCTTTCAACAAATGCTGATAGAACTGCAATACATCAGAATACTTCACAGCGGCAATTTTCTTCTTGCCAAATCCACCTCGTATAAAGCGATCATACATATATTTATAGTTCCGCATTGTTGTTTCCCTCAACTCTGCCTTTGTCGATATATATCTGTCAAAAACAAAATTGATTGTAGATGTTCCGGCTGCATACGCATCCAACCCATCAAGCTGATCTTTCATCAGTTTAACTTCTCTCTCCCGCAATTCCATGATGTCCTTAGAATAGATGCTCCGGCGCTTTCCTTCCGGATCAACATAAGTATATACATACTTACCATCGCAACTGCGTTGAGTTTCGCCTTTTCTTAATACTCTCCCTTTGTTATCCTTTCTTGATTTCGCCATCTCGTCTCCTCTCTCAAGGAAAGAGATTTTGTACTAGCTACTCAGCCGGTTTATCCATTGCATACTGCATATCAATACCTCTTTGTAGCACCTGTGTTATGGTCATGTCATGTTTGGACGCATATCCTTTCAGTCTTGCAGCTTCTTCCTCCGTCAGTTTTAATCCGATAAGAGTTTTTTTAGGATTATCAGACTTCGGTCTACCTGTTCTAGCCACAATATACACCTCCATCCATTTCATAATCATTATACTTTCTGTTTAACCAAAAGTCAAGTGAATTTTGGTTAAACCAAAATCTTTTTCCTTGTCTGCAAAATTTATTTCACCCGAAATGACTCAAGATATTGGTCAAACACATCAAGGTCTACTAACACCATTCTGTCTATCTTCAGAATTGCTCCCGCATCTTTGGCAAGAGTCTGAAATTTATTCATACCCATGCTGTACATTTCTGCCCCTTCCTTATATCTGACCAGTCTTTTTTTATTTATTACCTTTGGCATCCTCTGCATTACTCAAATCCTCCTTAAATTTAACACGCATTTTATCTGCCAATGACAACCTACAATTCACTTGCCGGCTCTCATAGGCAGATAAAAATGCAATACAGGTGACAGATCATTACTCTGCCCACATCGGTCTTGCACCGTCATTCAAATTGACCGGACTGCAAATTTCCTTACAATCCGGAAGTATCATTATCACGGATATGCTTCATCGCCCTGTGTTACTGCCACACATTTTGTCAGATCATCTCGCTCCATACCTTTACTTCAATGTAATGTTTCAACATTTCCTCACATTCACTCCTAGCAAAGAGCAGGTACATCTTGGCGAATCTACCTAGTGGCTCCACATATCCTCACGTCCTGTATGCAAAAAATATTCAGTTGTCAAGGTACAGGGTGCATACGCAGCAATCAGCGAATGGAAAGGGACAATGCTAACCGCCTGTTATGCAACTTCAAAAGCCAATATCTTTGTGATCAGCTTTGTTTCTAATCTGCGACGCAGAGTTTCATCAATGCAGTAGTGTACCTGTCCACTTTCGTCATACAGCTTTCTTGTGGACAATTTGATTATGTACCCTTCATAATGTTTTAACACGGCATTGATTGCACTCACATCGCCCTCTGATGCTGCCTTTATAATATGGAAAGGCAACAAATTTTCTTTATTTCTGGTTTTAGACATCTTTTTCATCTGCTATTCCTTCCATGATCTTTCTCAAAATTTCCAGTGAGCGTGTTCTGTGTTCATGAATGGTACTGCGAACCAGATTCATTTCTCTTGCAATATCTGCATCGCTCATCTCCATGAAATAGGAAAGTAAAATAACATTCCTTTTTCTTTCCGTAAGTTCTTTTAATGCTTCCGCAATCAAAGTATTTTTTACTTCAATATCATAGCCATGCACTTCAAAATGATGATTTTCTGTTCCGTACTCATCCATAGTAAATAATTTGCTCAGCTCCTTTTCTGACAGTTCAGAGAATGTGACTTCGTGTTTTCTGCGATAGTCCATGTGCTTGTAATAATTGACAGCTTCGCCTTTTAATGCCATCTGGCACAAACGGTCAAACTGATGCCTGACGGTCATTTCATCCTTAGAAGAAGGTTGCCCCATACGAGTTCACCTCCTCCCGTTCCGAATGACAAGGCACTTGCCTTTTTCCCTTCCGGTGTATCTCCCAAATGAAACCGGGGAGATGTTCGGGTGGATTGAAAAATTTTTATAGAAATTTTTCTGTATACAAAAAACGTCCTCGCAGGCACACACCCACAGGACGCTGTTCATATCTGATATTAAATTTTCTCCACACTCTACGAGTGCGTATAATGCACTTTCAACTGTAGCATCTGCCGCATTACTTAAAATGCGACCTATTTACCTGCCCTTTCACGCACGAAACGGTACAGTATTTTCCAAATACAAAAATATCCTTTCAACGGTTCAGAATACATAACTCTCCCAAACACATTCAAAGGATAAAAAAGCATGTGAAAAAACCTTTGAACATTGCGTTTTTTTATATGCAATATCCAAAGTTTCTTATTTCATTAAAGTGTACTATATCCCTCTGTTTTAGTGCGTTATTAGTTCATTTCTTTTTCAAATCGTGAACTATACACTATATACGGAGGTGCATGATATGGCTAAATCTAAGAAAATTGATAAAGACATGGGTTTTCGCCTGAAGAAAGCCAGATTAGACCAAAAGCTGACTTATGATGAGTTATCCGAAAAATCCGGTGTCTCATCAAGATATATCAAAGAGATTGAAAATCATGGCAATGTTCCAAGTCTTGAAAAACTCGGACAACTCATTCGTGCTTTACATATCTCTGCCGATCCGTTTTTTTATCCGGCAGCTCCAACCGATAATCTGGATTACCAAAGGCTACTGATTTATCTTTCAGAATGTACGGACGATCAGATCACCACTATTCTTGCACTTGTGGAAGCCTATCTTCGTACATATAAAACCCATGAGACAGAATAGCAGAAAGATTTCGATTTTTTCTGGATTATTTCTGAATTATTCTGAAGAAAAACAGGGTGGTCAGCTTCCCGGTAAGCCATCCACCCTGTTTGAACTATTTTTTGATATGCATAAGCACTTCTTTCACTTTATTTCTTTCCTTTAAAATCCCCAATCCGTCAAATATCTGCATTACATCTACCATCCCCTGATAGTAGGCTCTTTGTTCTTCTTGAAAATGAGCGTGATCCACTATATCCATATAATTTTCAAAAAATTCTCTGTGCTCTGCTGAAAGCTCAGCCAACACCGTTTCATATTCCCGATTCGCCTTTTTCAATGCTTTATCTGCATTTTCCGATTCGTTTGTATGAACAGAATACTCTCGTTCTTCTGCTTCGCTTCTAAGCTCCTCCAATACCTCTGCTACTGTTTCAAATACTTCGTTCATTTTGTATCCACCTTTCCATATAAGTATTGCATTTTGCAGTCAGTATTATCAATCCCAATATTACATCAAATAAATTTATTTTCTTATACTTCATCTTTAGAAGTATATTATCAACATTATTCCGTAAAATCAATCATGTAGCACTTCATCTTTAGAAAGTTGGTATTTGAATGAAGATTTAGGTCATTTTACAAGGAACTACACGCAGACCGTGAAACGGGCTGCTGACAACAAACAGGCGCTATGCTCCCGGCAAGGGGCATAGCGCCTGTTTGTTGTGGGGGTATCCAAAGGGGGCAACGCCCCATTTGGCACACGACTTTGCGAAGCAAAGTGTAGTGTGTTATACGCTCTGTCGGCGTTGCCGTGAAAATGCCGTTGCCGCCGGGGAGGGCAAGGGCATTTGAAGCGGCAGGAAAACAGGGCTTTGTTTGGGGCTGGGAAGCCGGAAACAAAGGGCTGGTTTCAGCAGCAGACAGGGCGTATATGAAAGCCCTCGTCCACCGTCCTCAGCCTATGGGACAAAATGTCCCAAACCTTTAGACACCGTGACTATATGTGTGGCCACACTCATTTATTTTAGTGGTCGTTCTTTTCTCAAAATTGAAATGGGCGGGAAGCCATTTTAGGGCTTTCCCGCCTTGATTGCCCATCAGCAAAGGCAGGCGGGGCTGTCAACGGCGGCGCATTTGTGCGCCGTTCATCTTGACCGTTGACTGGCTCGGCTGCCTTTGCTATCTCCCCCGATAAACTGAAAGTTTTAGATTAGTCCCACACGATTTCCAAACAATCGAAGTTATCTGGAATTGGTGGTACGCACGAATAAGTATTTAATTCAAATGCCTCTATTGTAATTACTCCATCAGAGCATAGCCATTCGCAATTTACTAATTTTTCTAATTCCGCAGGCAAAATGGTTGTGCAAATCACGATTGTATCTCCTGCAAGAACTAATTCTTCTTTCCCATTGTTTTCTACGATTTCTGTATCATCGTGGAGAGCAACACGCACCCATGCTATGTCAGGCATTAACTCAATCTTTTGTAGCATATTTCGTATTTCAGAAAGCGTTGGACGGCCAAATTCCCATTGGTTCGGAGCAATGGAATCCTCCTCTGTGTTTCCATCGAAAAATTCATCAAGCGTTAGTAATGGCAAGCGTTCTTCATTTTCTTCCAATATTTTTTTGAATGTATTCAACTCTATCATAGTCACAATTCTCCTCGCAAATCAGAATTAGTTGATTTTATCCTCTCCCCGGATTTTCTTGTTTTTCCGTTCTTCTAACTCCGCAATTTGGTTCATCAAGCAATCTGAAAAAGTCCCCTCAATCGGTGTAGCTTCTCCTGTTGTGTAGTAGTCAAGAAGGACTATGTTATTATTCTTGTCAAAACAAAATATTTCATCACCATTCCCTATAATGGACAAGAATGGGATAAAATCAGTAAAACCTTCATCGTGTAGTTCTTTCGTTTTTTCACGAATATCCAAAAAATCGGGTATTCCATTGGCAATTCCATAGACTATAATTCCTCGACAGAACGACCAAAATGGACCTATGTCATATTGTTTCGCTTGTGGCCATATTTCTTCTCGAACCTCCATATAAAGCCCACCTAATGGGGACATAGTGAACTCTCTAAAATCAGCAGGAAGATTTATCCCATACTGATTTTCAAAATCCTTTATATCCTGCTCCGATGGCTCATTTCCCATACAAGCTACAACCTGATAAGTCTGCTTATCATAATTATGGAAATAATCATAAACTTTTTCCAATGACATAATATACCTCCTACAAAATGCGATTTTTTATTTTCTTACTTCCGTCCCCGTTGTGGGGTTGGTTTTTTCAGCAAGTCCGACTTCTGTGCAATCTTTTTCAGCCACTTCTTTTCTTCCCCGGACAGCTTCTTAAAGTTCAGCCGCAGCCGTTTGCAGATAAACGCCAAAAACGCTTGCTCCGGGTCACTGTCTGGGTTGGTAATTTCGGTAGCGGCTTCCAATAATCCTTTCAGTGGGTTATCCTCCGGGACGCTGAAAAAATCCTCCCTGTGGGCTTCCCGCAGGCCGGCGGCTATCTCGTCTATGTCCTGCTGGATTATGTAACGGCAAAAGCTGTCATCATCAATATGGGCAGCGATAAGCTGTCTTAACTGCGGGTCGGTCAATCCGGGATTGTGCTGTTTCATAATCATTGCGCTCATAGCGTCCACAATGGCGTTTGCGCTCTGTACCTGCTTCACCGCCGTTCCGTTCACATAGATTTCAAGGTCGGCCATCAGCTTGATAAAATCCGGGTGCGCCGCCAATTCGCACAGCAGAGCATTGTCCACCTGCCCGCTTTTCAGCAGGTCAATCATTCCGTCACTCAAACGCAGGTCTGCAAGATCAGCGTTTGGGTGACGCTTCATTTCAGACAGCCCCAGCAGATAGTCGGTGGTCACGCCGTAAAACTTCGCCAGCTTGATAAGAGCATAGTGGCTGATGTCCTTAAAATCGTCCGCTTCATAACTGCCCAACGCAGACTTGGAGAGGTTCGTCTGCTCTGCAAGCTGTTCCAGCGTCAAGCCACGCTGCACACGCAGGTCTTTCAAGCGTTCTTGAATGGATAAAGACATTTTCTCGCCCTCCTTGTCTGTTCGATAAATCGGAAGTTAGTGAATCGGTAATAATTCCATATTTTTTGCCCGCTTTAGATTTATTTTAAGGTCGTCATATCCAAACGGCTTGCCATGTCCCGGATATATTAGATTTGGTCTAAGTGCGATGATTGTTTCCCAAGATTTTAGGAAATCCGTTTTATCCTCCGCCCAAATAGTTATTCTGTGTAAACTTGGCAATCCGTTCATAGCAGCGTCGCCGCAGAATAGAGAACCGTCATTAGTTAAAAGAGATATGGAATCGGCGGTGTGACCGGGAGTATCAATGATTTTTCCTTGCAATAAAAGTTCCACTTGCTTACGGTTTTGTTCGGTCACTTGAATACATCTACATGAATATTCTTGCGTTATTGGAGGAAACAAATGCTTGCCCTTGCCAACAAATTTCATTAAGAAACAAAAGAGCAAGGCAATCTTGGTTGTGCAACCGCCATGAAAAGAGTTTTGCCCTTTATATAATCTTTCTAACGCCTTGTCACTCATAACGATTTGAATGTCAGAGCATTCCGAGAGTATTTCATTCAAATAGCCTGCATGGTCATCGTGAGCGTGTGTCAGAAAAATATATCGTATCTGTTGAGGGGCTATTTGCATCTTTGCCAGTTGCTTTTTGAAATGTGCAAATCCTCTTTCATACCCTGTATCAATCAGTACATAGCCGTTGTCAATAGGATATATCCAATTATTTACTATCCTGCTTCCTGCATTGAGCATAGATGTTCTCTCTTTTCATTTATTTTCATCGGCGTCAACTTTCAATTTACTGTTCTGTATTTTCCCATTATACCACAATTCCGAGAGCGTGGAAATAGCGAGTTTTCCGGGCTGATTTCCTACCTCTTGGATATACGGCACAGGCAATCAAAAAAGTATACACTTGAGATAGTTCATCGATGGACAAGCCTCTTGAAAACTAAATGACCGTCTGAAAAGGAATACCCCGGCTGGGGAAGTGTGCTGTGACCCCGCTTCTGGACACCGTGACCAGAGAGGGTGAGCGTACCAACGCCGGAACACGCCGCAGGAATGGGGCAGGAAGCCTTTTCGGGGAAAACGGCAGCAAGAAGAACAACGGAGGGAGTGCATGAAAGAAAGACCCTATCAACATTTGCCACCGCTGGAACACAGGCCGGACAGCTTCCCCTACCGCATGACCCCGGCGCAGAGGAAGCGGGCCAGCAGCCTGATCCGCCGGGAGTGCTGCAACTGTGGCGGTGGAAACTGCTTTGCGCTGGACGATGGCGACACCTGCACCTGTCCGCAGATGATTACATTCTCCGTCTGCTGCAAGTGGTTCCGCTGGGCGGTCTTGCCGCTGGATAGGACGCTGGAAGCGGAGATTTACCGTGACTGTGCTTTGAAACGCTGCTCGGTCTGCGGAAAGCCCTATGTGCCAAAATCCAACCGGGGCAAATACTGCCCGAACTGCGCCGCCAGAGTACACAGGCGGCAGAAAACAGAAAGTGAACGGAAAAGGAGGTCTGCTGTGGACAGTTAAGGCGGGGAAAAGCCTTGATTTGCAAGGCTCCGCAAGCCCAAAACCGGGGCGGGCGGTATGTTTTATCGCCCACCCCGGAAAACGGGCTTCTAACCGTCCACAAAACACGCTATGACAAACACGATTTACATTCACCAGCCGGAGAAAGCCATCAGCTTCACCCGGCTCCCCAATTTCCTTTTTGAAGCCCCATCATTCAAGCCCCTGTCCAACGAAGCGAAGGTGCTGTACGCCTTTATCCTGCGGCGGGCGGAGTTATCCCGGAAAAACGGGTGGGCGGACGAATATGGGCGGATTTACCTGTATTACCCCATCTGCGAGGTGGTCGCCATGCTCCACTGTGGGCGGCAGAAGGCGGTGAATACCCTGCGGGAGTTGCAGTATGCGGGGCTGGTGGAAATACAGAAACAGGGCTGTGGAAAACCCAACCGCATTTACCCAAAATCCTATGAAGCGGTTCCAAACACCGACTTCAAGAAGTCCGGCTGCGGTACGCCGGAGGGATGAAAACCGTACCCTACAAGTACGAAAATCAATCCTCTTGGAGTACGGAAACCGGACGATATATAGAAATACAGAGATTAAAACCATCTATTTATATCGATTCCATTCCAATCCTATCAGAGATATTTTCGGCGGGAAAACCCGCCGGAAAGGAATGGAATGGGGAAAGGAGTTCAATGGCGCAACACGCAATTTTGCGATTTGAGAAACACAAGGGCAACCCGGCAAGACCGCTGGAAGCCCACCACGAACGGAAAAAGGAGCAGTACGCCAGCAACCCGGACATTGACACCAGCCGGAGCAAGTACAATTTCCATATCGTCAAGCCGGAGGGGCGCTACTACCATTTCATTCAGAGCCGCATTGAACAGTCTGGGTGCAGAACGAGGAAAGACAGTACACGCTTTGTCGATACGCTGATAACCGCCAGCCCGGAGTTTTTCAAGAAGAAATCCCCGGAGGAAATACAGGCGTTTTTCAAAAGAGCGGCGGACTTCCTCATTGACCGGGTAGGCCGGGAAAATATCGTGTCGGCGATAGTACACATGGACGAGAAAACGCCCCACCTGCATTTGACCTTTGTTCCGCTGACGAAAGACAACCGCCTGTGCGCCAAAGAAATCATAGGCAACCGGGCCAATCTGACAAAGTGGCAGGACGATTTTCACGCCTATATGTTGGAGAAGTACCCCAGCTTGGAGCGTGGGGAGAGCGCAAGCAAAACGGGAAGAAAGCATATCCCCACCCGGCTTTTCAAACAGGCGGTTTCCCTCTCCAAACAGGCGAGGGCGATTGAAGCCACGCTGGACGGTATCAATCCAATTAACGCCGGAAAGAAGAAAGAGGAAGCCCTCTCTATGCTCAAAAAGTGGTTTCCGCAGATGGAGAACTTCTCCGGGCAGTTGAAGAAATACAAGGTCACGATAAATGACCTCTTGGCAGAAAATGAAAAACTGGAGGCAAGGGCAAAGGCCAGCGAAAAGGACAAGATGAAAGGCGTTATGGAACGGGCAAAGCTGGAAAGCGAGTTACACAACATTCAACGGCTGGTTGACCGTATCCCGCCGGAAGTGCTGGCAGAGTTGAAGCGGCAACCGAACTATGGAAAGGAAAGGTGATTTTATAACGAATATCAGATACAAAAAGGAAACAGAAATCGTGACTTTTCAAGGAAAGGAAATCACGCTGGAAAATCTCTCCCCGGTATTTACACCGGAGCAGGAAGCGGCCAAACGCCGGGAACTGGAACAGCAGCTTTATGAGGTGTTCCGCAAGTACGCCGACAAGCGGCAGAAAGAGGAAGCCGGGGCGTAAGTTTTTCCAGCCACATCATTGATTTACGGGGCTGTTGGCGGTATAATAAGACTGTCAGCAGCTCCGTTTCTTTTTTAAGAAAAGGAGCGACAATATGAATAATCGGATAGACGCAATCTATGCAAGACAATCGGTAGACAAAAAGGACAGCATTTCCATTGAAAGCCAGATTGAGTTTTGCAAATACGAATTGAAAGGCGGTAGTTGCAGGGAATACACAGATAAAGGATACAGCGGCAAAAACACAGACCGCCCGAAATTTCAAGAGTTGGTGCGGGATATTAAAAAGGGCCTGATAGCAAAAGTCATTGTCTACAAACTTGACCGTATCAGCCGTTCCATTCTGGATTTCGCAACCATGATGGAGCTGTTCCAGCAGTACAATGTGGAGTTTGTTTCTTCCACGGAAAAGTTTGATACTTCAACCCCGATGGGCCGGGCCATGCTGAATATTTGTATCGTGTTCGCACAGTTGGAACGGGAAACGATACAGAAGCGGGTGACGGACGCTTACTATTCCCGCAGTCAGCGGGGCTTCAAGATGGGCGGGAAAGCCCCCTATGGCTTCCATACGGAGCCTATCAAGATGGACGGTATCAATACAAAGCGGCTGGTAGTGAAGCCGGAGGAAGCGGCAAATATCCGGCTGATGTTTGAAATGTACGCCGAGCCGACAACTTCCTATGGGGACATTACCCGGCACTTTGCGGAACAGGGCATTTTATTTAATGGCCAGGAACTGATGCGCCCCACGCTGGCGCAGATGTTACGCAACCCCGTCTATGTGCAGGCGGACTTGGATGTGTACGAGTTTTTCAAGAGCCAGGGGACGGTGCTTGTCAATGACGCCGCCGACTTCACGGGCATAAACGGGTGTTATCTCTATCAAGGCCGGGATGTGAAGCCGGGCAAGGCCCAGAGCCTGAAAGACCAAATGCTGGTGCTTGCGCCCCATGAGGGGATTGTCCCCTCGGATATATGGCTGACCTGCCGCAAGAAGCTGATGAACAACATGAAAATCCAGTCCGCCCGGAAAGCCACCCATACATGGCTGGCGGGGAAAATCAAGTGCGGGAACTGCGGGTACGCCCTTATGAGTATCTTCAATCCCTCCGGCAGACAGTACCTCCGCTGTACGAAACGGCTGGACAACAAAAGCTGTCCCGGCTGTGGGAAAATCATCACGGCGGAACTGGAAGCGGTGGTGTATCGGCAGATGGTGAAAAAGCTGGACAGCTACAAGACACTGACGGGCAGGAAGAAAGCGGCAAAGGCCAATCCCAAAATCACCGCCCTGCAAGTGGAACTTGCCCATGTGGATAGCGAGATTGAAAAGTTGCTGGACAGGCTGACAGGCGCAAATAATGTGCTGCTCTCCTATGTGAATGTGAAGATAGCCGAACTGGACGGACGCAAGCAGGAACTTCTGGCGAAGATGGCGGAGTTGACCGTGGAAGCCATCAGCCCGGAACAGGTCAGCCAGATTTCCGGCTACCTCGACACTTGGAAGAACGTATCCTTTGACGACAAGCGGCGGGTGGTGGATTTGATGATTACCACCATTGCCGCCACAAGCGACAGCTTAAACATCACATGGAAAATCTGACGGGCATATCAGCGCCCGTCAGACCGTTACCCTGTGTAGTCCCTTGTAAACTGTACTTTACTGGAATAAAGAAAACAATTCCAAAAACCTTATTGGACAACGTGTAAAAGAATTACGAGCCGAAAAGCATATATCACAAAAAGCATTAGCTGAACAACTCCAACTTGCCGGATATGAATTTAGTGATTTGACTGTATTACGCATTGAACAAGGAACACGCTTTGTACCGGATTATGAAGTGGTTGCCCTTGCTGAATTTTTTCATGTATCTTGTGAATATCTCTTGGGTGTTAAAAAAGAAAAATAAGCAGTGATCTGAATTATAACTCACAGACCACTGCTTAAATTTTTATTAAAGCGATACCCTACTCCCCATACAGTCTGTATGTAAATTGGTTTACTTGGATTATCTTCTATTTTTCCACGCAGGTTGCGGATATGGCTCATGACAATATTATAATCGCCAAAATATGGCTCTTTCCAAACAAGATTATATATTTTCTCCTTGCTAAATACCATTCCAGCATTTTGCGCTAACAGTAAAAGAATCTCAAATTCTGTAAAAGTAAATTCTATTTCTTTGTTTCCTTTTACCGCCAACCGTTTTTCAGCATTTATTGTTAATCCCTGAAATTCTAAGCATTTTTTTATGTTCCTATTTTCACATATTTTCATTTGCTTATTTTCTAATATGCTTAATATCTCGCTAATAACATCATCTTCACTATTTTCAAATGACAACAGCAACATTTTCCCCATAACTTTCCACCTCCTCAAATCTTACTTATGTAATAATTCAATTATTACATAAGTAAGATTTACAGTCAACTATTTTTCCAAAATTGACATTTCAACAAATACAGAATATACTATTTTTATTACAGGCGTAAGATTTAAGGAGTGATTTACATGAAGAATTTACCACAAATTTCGGAAGCAGAATTTGAAGTTATGAAAATTGTATGGAAATATGCCCCCATTAACACCAATGAAATAACAGAAAAATTACTACAAACAACAAGCTGGAGTCCCAAAACTATCCAAACGCTCATTAAGCGTCTTGTGACCAAGGGTGTTCTCACTTATGAAAAACAAAGTCGTGTTTTTGTTTACACACCGTTAGTAAAAGAGTGTGAATATATTAGTCAAGAAAGTAATTCTTTCTTGAATCGCTACTATAATGGTGACATTACCTCTATGCTATCTGCATACATAGAAAACGATAAACTGTCTGAAACAGAAATTGAAACACTTCGCTCCCTTCTTTCCAAGAGTTCCAAAAAAGGAGGCGATTAACATGGCTAATTTCATGATACGCTTTTTATTATGCAATGTATTTATCAGCGGTATCGTTGGAATTCTTTTGATAGCCAAATGGGTATTCAGAAACAACTTGTCCAGCCGGATGCAGTATAATCTATGGTTGCTGTTACTCGGACTTTTAGCAGTGCCTTTTATCCCCTTCCGTCTAATTAGTTTTCCGCAAATTTTCTCATGGCTCAGTAGCGTAAGAAACTCTTCCGCTTCTCATGCCGATGTTGGTGCAAATAATGTTATGGATACCGGTTTATCTGGTACTACAAATTGGATGAATGACTTTGCCCTTTCTGTAAATAAAGACACGCCATCCGTTACCGGATATATTTTATTAGGTATATGGATTGTGGGAATGCTTGCGATGATGATATTGGTAATCAAATCTTCTCTTCGTTTACGCATAATAAAGAGATCTGCGCTCCCCCTTCAGAACCCAGAGGTTCGCAGACTGTATAACAAATGCTTGAATGAGATGAAAATAACAAGGAATATTCCTGTGTACAGTACCGCTTTTTTGAAATCACCTATTATCGTAGGATTTTTGAAACCATGTATTTATCTGCCAATTCATTTAATCTCAGATTATCATGAATCTGATATGAGATATATGCTATTGCATGAACTGCAACACTACAGACATAAGGATGCCATTGCCAATTATCTTATGAACTTTGCCGGAGTGCTTTATTGGTTTAACCCCTTTGTCTGGTTTGCACTAAGAGAAATGCGTAATGACAGAGAAGTTGCCTGTGACACTTCTGTTCTGAAAATGCTGGAAGAAGACGATTATGAGAATTATGGAAATACGCTGATTAACTTTATAGAAAAGGTCTCCATTTCTCCTTTTCCGTTTGCTGCCAGCCTTAGCGGAAACATGAAACAAATAAAGCGTCGCATTATCAACATCGCTTCTTATGAGAAACCAACGTTTTACAAGAAGTTAAAAGGCATGACTGCTTTTATACTGACCACAGTTCTAATAATGGGACTTACACCTTTTATTTCTACATACGCAGCAGATGGAAGCCACTACCAATGGGATTCCTCTTCTGAGAATATTTCCTATGTAGACCTCTCCACATACTTCGGAGAATACAAAGGCAGCTTTGTTTTATACGATTTGGAAAACGATGCATGGAGTATACATGACATGGAGCATGCCACCTTACGGGTTGCTCCAAACTCCACCTACAAGATATACGATGCTTTGTTCGGATTGGAAGAAGGCGTCATTACACCGGAAAATTCGTTCATTGCATGGAATGGAGAAACCTATCCATTTGAAGCATGGAACGCAGATCAGACCTTACAGTCTGCAATGAACTCCTCTGTGAATTGGTATTTTCAAGCAGTAGATGAACAGCTTGGAGCCTCTGACGTTTACAGCTATGTTCAAGAAATCGGATATGGTAACGAAAACATGAGTGGCGATTTCTCCTCTTATTGGATGGAATCCTCCTTGGAAATCTCTCCAATAGAACAGGTCGAACTTTTAACCAAGCTGCAGAATAACAGTTTCGGCTTCGCCCCTGAAAATATCAATGCAGTAAAAGATGCCATCTGCCTTTCAGCTTCCGATGCCGGAACATTCTACGGAAAGACCGGAACTGGCCGTGTGAATGGACAGGATGTAAACGGATGGTTCATCGGTTATATCGAAACTGCAGATAATACATACTTTTTTGCCACCAACATTAGTGCAGACAGCGATGCTACTGGCGGCAACGCAACTGAAATAACCATGTCTATCTTATCAGACATGAATATCTGGGTATCACAGAAATAACAAAAACGAGTAAAGGTTAACTGTAGAATTAACTTTTACTCGTTTTTTCGAGGCTTATAAATATTAAATGTTTTTTCTTTTTTTAATTACTACTTTTTGCAATATTCATAAATATTAAATGGTTCTTCTCTTTTTTCAAATAAGATATCAGCTTCTTTAATAATCTTAATAAGTTCTTCTGTCTCTACACCTACTGTTTTTAGTACAAGTAACTTCTTTTCATTCGTTATGAGAAAGAAAAAACCTTTGTACAAAAAGACTCTATCTATTTCTTTAAGTTCACAGATCTTTTTATCTTCTAATTTTATTCCCTGAACATCAATTTCCACTTTGTTATATCTTGATTTATTCCATACAAATTCATGGACATTATTTTCAAATTTTTTTCCCTTAGATTGAAACCAAATAATCCAAATCAATGCAATAATAGAAATCCCCATTCCCACATAAAACATCGGATAACTCTTTACAAAATAGCAGCCGATTGATAACAAAAATAATACTGGTGTCATTATATAAATAATTTTCCTTCTATTATTTTTTGTCTTAAGTAATTGATATGGCATAGCATATTCTAACGAAAGCATATACTCTAATGCTTTTCTATCTTCATCGGTCATAATAGACTTTATAATCATTTTTACTCCATCCTTCCCTTAAATACGTTAAGAGATTCCTATTCAAAAAGGAATCCCCCAATCGTTAATTATCCTCTCCGTATCCTCTTCTAACTTCTTCCTTCTTGAAACCAACCAAACAATAACTGCCGCTGTAAAACCTACTGTACAAATAACTACTCCGAAAAAATGACTTCTAATGCTTCCATATTGGCATAAATGCCATAATTGGCACAATAGAAATATGTAAAATATGAAGCTACTGATTTTACTGATTTTGGAAATATATTTCATAATTCATCTTGCTCCTTTTTAGTGTCCACGTATATCCAATTCATCCAATAGAGAATTTCCACTTCCCCAAGAATATACAATGTAATAACCCCTGTCCTTTATTTCTTCCGCAAATTGTAGTGTCCCGTGATCAATCCCCTCAATGGACTGCCCTTCCTGAATTTTCACCAAACATTCCCACTCATTACTTCTGTACCTTGAATAGTAAGCATCCAATTCTTCCAAAGACAAGTCACTTCGAATTAGAATTGCTCCGAAATACTGCATTCCATTTCCGTTTCCTGTCAGCTTCCCTGCTTGTGACAGTGACTCTATCAATTCCGTTTCCTCTGGCAGCGGAATTTCACATAATGTCTTTTCCACCTTATAGGCTGTATGGTTATTTATAAGCGGAATTGAAACAACTCCTCCTATTAATACAACTGCTGCCAATATTCCAACTACTTTTAATTTTTTCATGTGTCCTCCTTCCTTTTCTTACGCCTGTAAGATTACCACAAAACACAACTATTATCAAATCATTCTTTAATTCGATATTGGTAGTCTGGTATGTGCATAATTCCGTCATTTAGGATTTCATTCCCCAAATACTGAAAACTGCCATCCTCTGCAAACCTTACCGTAAGTTCATGGGTTATGACTGCATCATCACAAATGACCATGTCGCAAACCGCCTCAACTGTTAATGTGATTGTCCCATCCTCATTTTCTTTGATGTCGATAACCTCCGGCAGAGAAGTTCCAAAGAAAGTCGGTGCATAATTAAAGCATCCAAGTCGCGCCCAATAATACGTTTGGTTTTTCTCATCAAACACCGCATATTCCCGTATCTGCTCTGCCGTCACCGGAAGATACTCCATAATTAAATTTTCAAATTCCTCTTTTGGTATTCCATTTGGATAATCCTCGGCATCAAACGCCTTGTGATATTTCATGGCAAACAGATATTCATACATTCCATTATAATCCAGTTTTTCCATATGGTCAGCATCCCAATTCGAGCATAAAAGATTATTTCCCTGATACCCCAGACCTTGTACACATTTTTCTGACATTTCCCTTTGTTCCTTAGTCATTGGTTTTATTCTTACCAAACAACTTCCATCAACAATCTCGGTAACTTCCGGTGGTTCTGGAACACATAACTCATACCCAAACCATCCTTTCTCTGTATACTTCCACTCTTTTATCCTTGCATAAGATATATAGGACATTCCGTAGGTATCATTGCTGTTCCATGTAGCACATGCACTTATTAAATACATATCTTTTCCATCAAAAATAAATTTATCTCTGCCAATGCCTCCGTCCGAATGTAACTCATAAAGCACTACCGAACCTGCCTTCTCGTCCTGACAGTTTTTAAGAAACGCTTCAACTCTTTTATAATTTTCCATTGCTGCATATGCTTTCATCGTTGTAACCGGATATCCTTTTTCTTTTATGCGATCCTGCATTTTATAGATTGTCTTATCATCCAGAACTGGATTGACTGCATCCCCTTTATCTGCCAGAATATAAATATCAGAAATAAGCACTAAAACCTTTTTACACTCATCCTCTGCTTCTTTTCTTTCTGTCTCATTTATTGGAAGGTCATAACCTTTTTCCCACTGTTCTGTAATATCTTCTTTGTTGTTCTCATTTTCTTCCGAAAAATCAACCTCTCTACTATCCATCAACTGACTGTCCAATGTCCTACCTCGTCTTATACATCCACATAATAAACAACTGATCAGCACAATGAACCAAATACGCTTTTTCATAAATATCGTCCTTTCCTTCCAGCCACATTAAGGATTCATTCTTGCTATGACTGGCAATTCCAATTCTCTTTGTTCAATAGAATTGGCTAAATATCTAAAAGTTCCATCTTCAAATGGCTGAACCACAATTCGATTTGTAAATGCGCAGTCGGAATTATAATCTGCCCATACTCCATCTACAATCAGAGTAATCGTTCCATCAGAGTTTTCCGTATAATCAACCACTTCTCCAAACGGTGGATATGGGCTGGCAGAAATCATGTCATATTCATAGCTATTACTTTTTTCGTTATATTTACAATATTTTCTTAGTTGTTCCGTGGATACCGGGAAATATGTAGTCATTATTTTCTCGTATTCTTCTGCTGGAATCTCCCCATTGTCCGTTTTTAAATTTTTCCCTGTATAAATTCGATAAATATCCTCAAACATGCAAGGCATCAATATATCTTCCACATTGCTGCTATCCCAGTTTACAACCAGCATATTATAATTTACATAACTAAGACCAGCTATATATTTTTCTGTAAGTTCTCTGCATTTTTCTGGAAGTAACTTTACTCTCCAATATTCTCTCAATCCTGCATGCGCAACTGGATTTTCAAACGTATAAATAAAATATCCTTTTTCAGTAAATTTAATTTCTGACAAATCACTTACCGAAGTTCCAAGTATCTCTGGTTCTCCGTCCTCTCTCCATCGAATACCTACATAGTAACTTTGCAACTTTTCATTTCGATAGACAAATGTCTGTGCGCCAAGCAATCCATCAGCTTGAACCACAAATACTGTTATCAATGTATCCTGACCAATAAGATAACTTTTATAGAAATTTTGCAATTTATCATAATTTTGCATCTCTATATTTTCTTTAACGCATACATATCCACTTTTTCCAAGTATTTTTATAACCTGTTCTCCCTGTTCATTTGTAAAACCATCAATTCCAGAAGCATAGGCAGGTACATCATCTATAATTACAATATCCTTATATACCACCTTCACCAGTTCTGCCGCAGTTAGTGCTTCATTTTGGATATTTTTGCTCTCTTCTTCAGACAGTAAACTTTTTGACTGAGGAATAATCCAATACGGCGAATTATCTTCATTTTCCCTCTCGTAATCAGACTCCTCCTGCCAAAACTCTATATCTGATATCTGTACTGGCTTTTCCCATGTTTCCTCTGCTGATGATTTTCTCACGTTCTTCTCAAAAAAGATTCCTACACTTACAATCATCACCAAGAGGATAACAAAAATGATTCCAAACTTTTTTATAAACCATTTTATATCTTCCATTACTGTCCTCCATATATATCATTCCATTCATCTTCGGTTAAGCGTGGCGTATGCCATGTAATGTTGTTATTTTCTTCCTCTGAAACAATGTAATTTGATACATACTGTACTCTACCATCAGATAACGGTCTGACCGTAACATCATGCATATATACATCAGAATCTCCTGCATACGGATATACTACATGAACATTGAGCGTAATCGTTCCATCCGAATGTTCCGTATACCCAACCACCTCGGAATATGGATATTCTGGATACTCTATCTCATAAAATCCTCTTGGTTTATATTCGTATGTTTGAGTTTGATAATCGTAAATAGTTTTTTTCTGCAATTTATCACTGTCGATATTAAAATATTCCATAATTACATTTTCAAACTCTGTTTTAGGAATATGATAAACTGCACCTATGCCTAAGTTATCATCTGCTACATATGGAAATTTTTCATTATGCAACTTTGGATACAACAAATCAAACATATCATAGAAATTCAGTTCTCCAAAATCATCCTCATTCCAATCCACTAAAAACATATTATTTAACTCATATCCTATTGGCAAAAGATATTTTTCATTTAATTCCCGACACTTTGCATCCAATGGCAGTATACGAAATGCTACATGCTCTTCTGCAGAACTTAATGTTAATACATACAATTCTTCTGAAAAATAAGTTCCAGAAAACATCAGATATCCATCATCGGTATATCTCCAATAATCGGTTTGATATTCACCTTCATCCTCACTTTTCATAATCCCATCTTTGTATCCGTAATAGCATCTTTTCACATGAACCACTCCTTTTTCTGTCTGTAAATGGTAGACCGAAAATCCTCCCAGACTGCTCACTTGGAGTATTGTCACTTCTGCTTTTTCTTGTTTTTCCACCGAATCACAAAAATCTATCACATTTTGTATTTGTGTCATATCAACTCGATTTTCACAATCAACTGCCGCATATCCACATTCCCCAAATCTTTCTACAACTTTACGTACTGTTTCCATATCCTTCAGCTTATTTTTTGTTGTGGCTTCCGCATAAATATCTATCGGAATATTTATAAAATTGTCATCCATTCCTTTCTCACTGACAATTTCAATAGGTTCAGAAGATACTGGTTCTTCTGTATTCCCTTTACATCCCGAAATCCCCATCGAAAAACCTATACTAATTACCAGAAAACCACTTTTCAAGAACCTGACTATCTTTTTTGACAACATAACCGCTTCCACCTCTTCCTTTTACGTCTTCTACCATGCTGACGATCATAATAGGACGCTCCATATTCTTGTCCGTTGTAAAAACAGAAAACCATCCCAATTCAGTCCCCGTTGTATCATCTTTTGATGCTTTGATTTCTGCAGTTCCCGTTTTTCCGGCTAATATAATATCCGTTCTATGTGCTGCATAGCCAGTTCCATGAGGATTGTTTATGACTTCTTTCGTATCCTCCAAAACAGTTTGCGCCACATCCTTTGTAAATGCTTCTTTAATCCAGACATCAGGCATTGCATCTTCCTTATATGTAAGATATGGTTTTATCATATTTCCTTCATTGCAAAATGCAGAATACATACAAGCCATATGCAAAGGATTCACAAGAATCTGACCTTGTCCATAGCCACTATCAGCCAACTGTACCTCTTTTTCAATTTTTTCTGTATTGGAAAACTGCGATTTTGCCATCTTAATATCAAATGGAAGTACATCATTGAATCCCAGTTTTGTTAATGAACTTTCCATATCGTTTTCCCCAATTTTTAATGCCGCCTTTGCAAAATAAATATTATCCGAATAAATTAAAGCATTTTTTAAAATAACTGGCTCATAGGCATGAAGCGTCGTTACATGATAAGACCCCCATGATGAATCTTTCTGCCAGCTCAAACCTTCATTTCCATAATCCTCGTTAGGATCAATCGCCCCCGTTGTTAATCCAATAGCAGCTATGATTGGCTTAAACGTAGAGCCTGGACACCAGACCTGTCGAAAACGATTATACATAGGTTTGTTCTCATCTTCATTCAGCGCATTCCACTTTTCACTTGACATGCCCCTAATAAAATCGTTGTTATCATATGAAGGTGTACTGACTAAAGCCAATACTTCTCCCGTATACTGATTCATAGCAACTGAACAGCTCTTATCATCTTTAAATTGTTCATATAATTCTTTTTGCAAATTCGAATCTATCGTTAGTTTTATATCTTTTCCATTTTCTACAATCGTGCTTACTATGATTTTTTTCTTATTGCCATTTGAATCAACAATAGTAATAGAACACCCATTCTGTCCCTTTAATTCTTTTTCAAATAATCCTTCCATTCCACTTTTTCCAATAACACTGTTCGATGTATATCCTTCCCCGTCATGTTCTTCTAGATCTTCTGCTGTAACGTTTTGAACATATCCTACTAAATGTGCAGCAGCCTCCCCCAGTGGGTATTCCCTTACAGTGATATCTGAAATTTTCACACCTGGAATCTCTAATAATTTCTCCTGTCTGTCTTTCTCTGCCAATGTTTCCTGATCTGGCTCAATCGACATCAGTTTTAATTCATTCACCTTTGGAGCTGTTTTTAATGGTACAAATGAATCATCTTTTACCCATTTTGCTGCTAATTTTTTTTCTATATCTTCTGTTTTCATTTCCAATA
The DNA here is from genome assembly GCF_018785345.1 of Clostridium sp. MCC345. Classification (NCBI taxonomy): domain Bacteria; kingdom Bacillati; phylum Bacillota; class Clostridia; order Eubacteriales; family Clostridiaceae; genus Clostridium; species Clostridium sp. MCC345. The sequence continues at coordinate 45,575 of NZ_WQPP01000044.1, read as the reverse complement.
ATTCTGCCAACTGACTGATAGCATCATTCTTATTCTCTAATTTTCCGGGAACTACGCCTATAGAAGAAGCCACTCCCTCGCCTGCAAGCATGTGACCATTTCGGTCTATAATCTGCCCTCTTTTAGCACTTGTTGTAGACACTTTTACCTTATCTGTGGAATCCAGCTCTGGAAATATCAAAGAATCATTCCATATCAGCTTATATTTGCCTTTTTCCAGTATAAATGATGCCTTATTTTCAAAAGTTACGTTTCCTGCAACAGTATCCATAGATGTTTCATAACAGATTTCTTTTTGTTCTTTATCATAAGATGTGATATGAACTTTCATATTATCTACATCAATTCCCTCATAAATAGCAGAATTACGTTTTACAAAATCTTCCTGACTGATATTCCCAGATATTCCTGCATCAATCATTTCATACATTTGTTCATATTCTCGATTTGAAATATGAGCCATATATGTTTTAAGAACCTTCTCCGGTGATACATCAGGTACACTTTCATACCATACAAAAAAGGCAACCACAGCTGTAATCAAACATAAATTCATGAGCCATATAATGTATATCCTACTTTTTTTCTTTTTCCTTTTTTTCGTCATAGCATCTCCTTTTTCTTACAGTTGTAAGATTTCAATTTAAAAAATTTTCCCATTGTATTTCAAAAATTTGAATCTATAAATTCCATCAAATTTCCTATGTTAATTATAATAATCATCTGGATCACCATATTTCAAAACTGCCTCCTGCAATTCATCATCACTTAACGTTCTCATGATTAACCAGTTTTCTTCATACATATAATGCGGATATCTAAATCTGGTTCTTACAAATGTATTATTCACATATAAAGCGATATGTTCATCATATTGCTCTACTTTTTCATCAAACTTAAAACTATATATCAACCAATTCCATGCGAGAAACAAAACAAGACAAAGAGTACCGGAAACGGTTACTATCGTCATCATCATTTTGACTACACCATGAAAAATCTTTTTAATCCGCCTTCCTAACAGACATGCCACTGTTATCAATGCTATCTGCCAAAACACGCATAACATCAAAGCAATCATAATTGCACTCTGCGGTATATAACATCTCCCGTCCCCCAGCAATTTCTCAACTAAAAAGAAGATAATTGTAATCATGCCCATCATACCAAGTACAAATATCAATATATAGTTCCATATTTTTCTCTGTATCTTCATGTGCCTTCCTCCATTCCTTTTTAAAATTTGAAATTGATATCACCCTATATCTTACGCGTGTAAGATTTAAACGTCAAGTCTTTATTTACTTTTTCTAAACTAATGAAGCATTCGGCACACCCTCCAGGAGTGCCAAAAACAACCTTAGCAAGCACTGCCTGTGTCATGACACAGGCGAAATCCCCCACACTTTCCTATCGTCTGTGTGGTTGAATTTCCATAGGGAAGTATCCCTAACCCTCTCTTGATTTTTCTTCGGTTTTCCGGTGGAATACCTTGACCTTTCCTACCGTCTTTGCTACAATTTGCTATGGGTAATTACACCCAAAATTGAATAAAACATGAAACAGACTGTTGTAAAAATCGAACATTTTACAGCAGTTTTTTTGTACCCAAATTTAGAAAGGACGTGACTCAATGGCAAACAGAAACCGCACCAATCCGGTGCAATTTTATCTCAGTGATGATGAGCAGTACATTCTCAATACCAAGTTCAAAGCATCCGGCATGAAAAGCATGTCAGCTTTCTTACGCAAGCTGGTTTTATATGGATATGTGTATGATGTCGATTACAGTTATCTGCGAAATTATAATACAGAGCTTGGACGAATCAGTTCCAGTCTGAACCAGATTGCAAAGCGGATAAACAGTACCGGAAACATCTATCAGGACGATATGAATGAAGTAAAGGAGTTGATGAATGAAGTATGGCATACACAAAAATCCATGCTATCAAAGCAACCATTGATAAAGCAATAGATTACATCTGCAACCCCGACAAAACTGATGAGCAAATCTATGTTTCATCTTATGCGTGTGCGCCAGAAACAGCAGCGATTGACTTTAAGTACACCCTTGACCATTGCAGGGAAAACAGTCCTAACAAAGCCTATCATCTGATACAGGCTTTTGCTCCGGGAGAAGTCAGTTATGAGGAAGCTCACCGCATTGGAAAAGAACTTGCTGACAAGGTTTTAGAAGGGAAATATTCGTATGTTCTCACCACACACATTGATAAAGGACATATTCATAATCACATCATATTTTGTGCTGCTGATAACATCGAGCATAACAAATATCACGACTGCAAACAGTCCTATTACCACATCCGGAATCTGAGTGATGAGCTGTGCAAGGAACACAATCTTTCCGTCATCATTCCGGGTGCGCAGCGTGGCAGAAAGTACAAAGAATGGCAGTCTGAGCAGAACGGTTCTGCATGGAAAACGCAGATCAGAAAGGACATCAATTTCTGCATCAAGTCGGCTTCCACTTACGAAGAATTTCTGCTTCTGATGAGAGCCAAAGGGTATGAAATCAAAGGGGAAACTTTTGAAGAAGGAGCTGCCAAATACATCTCATTCCGCCCTCTTGATAAAGAACGTTTTGTGCGTGGCAGTGCGAAGTCTTTGGGTAAGGAATACACAAAGGAGCGTATCCGGGAACGCATCGAAATGAAGCATGAGCGAAAATCTGTCATTCCGAAAAAAGACTACTCTGCCCGCAGGCTCATTGATACCTCGGATGAAAAATTTCAAAACAGTCCCGGACTTCAGCAATGGGCAACTATCGAGAATTTGAAGATTGCTACACAAAGCTATAATGAAGTTGGTTCTCTCTCCGATCTGAAGCATCAGATTACTGTGAAAACCGAAGCCGGAAAATCTGCCAAACAGAGCGTTGTGAAACTGGAACACCACATGAAAGACCTTGCAGAAATCATCAAATATGCCGAGCAGTACAAAACCAACCGCTCCTATCACATCGCCTACAAAAAGTCAAAGAATCCAGACGCATATTTCCGCCGATACGAAAGCCAGCTCATTCTATATGGCGGTGCACGACGTGTACTTGAGCAGACTGGGATAAACTTAAAAGGATTGAATGTTGATAAGCTAAAAGCGGAATATCAGGAACTAATGAAACAGAAAAATGAACTGACTTCCACCTACAAGAACTGTGAAAAAGAGGTTCAATCATTAAACCGAAAACTGGAAAATCTGAATCAATACCTCGGTCAGACACAGCCCGATTTTACCTCAGAGCAGTCCAGGAAAAAGAATAATCCCATCTTGTAGCTTGTTAATGTTTAACGCATGTATTATACTTAATTTATTATTACAAATGTTTAGGAGAGACTATGGCAAATACAGATTATAAATCACCCGATGCTTTAATGCGGCATCTTAGGGATAATGGAATTTCCATCTCAGGAAGTTCACAAAAACAACAGCTCATCAATACCGGATATTTTCATGGATATAAAGGATACCGTTTTTTTGTATCTTCCTCTAACAGACTTCCATTCACTTCATATAATGAGATTAACGCAACCATTCAATATGATACAAAATTAAAATCTCTTTTATATGGAAAAATGATGTTTATAGAAACTGCGCTTAAAAATATTGCTTTGAACACCATTATGTCAGAAATTGATTCCAGCAGTATCTATGATATGTACGATAAAGCAATCAGCAGCTACAAAAATGCACCAGCCGGAACCCGTGAAGATATAAAAAAGAAATACCAGAACAACAAACTAAATCTTCAAGGCTCCATACAAAATGCCATTGCTGCTGCATACCGAAAAGAGAATCCGAAAATCACTCATTTTTACAATAATGTCAATTACAATGAAGTTCCTTTATGGGCAATATTTGAAATTCTCACTATGGGCGATTTTGGATATTTGCTTTCATGCCTGACCATTGATATGCGTGAAAAAGTATCCCGTGCAATCGGCATCAATCTATCAAGTGATACTTACCGGGAATTACTTTATAAATATGTATATGCCTTAAAAGATTTAAGAAATGCCATTGCTCACAACGATGTGGTATATGATACCCGTTTCAAAAAAATGGACCCTTCAAGACCAATGAAACAATGCCTGATTTTAGAAATGGGGATGCCGTACATAAATTTCAAAACAATCGGCGATTACATCATCCTTATCTGTTACTACTTAAAATTACTGAAAGTCTCTAAAACAGAGATCAAATCATTCATCCGTGAATTTGAAAAGATTACAAGAGAATACGAATCTTCTGTAAACCCGAATGTTTCAGCTATTTCGATTCATCCTGATTTGTTCTCTCGCTTAAACATCTTAAAAAATTCCATATAATGCTTGCATATTTTACCTGCCTATAGTATATTATAGATAGCAATTGGGGTATGTGTTTGCGGACACATACTTGGAGGAGTCGGAGTGATCCGGCTCCTCTTTAATTTTTAACAAAAAAACGGTAGTCAAAAGGGGCACCTAATGACTACCATATTTTTATTCTGCCGCTTCCAACACTAATCTGGCATATTCTTCATCACCTATGCTTTCCAGTTTTCCTGCCACACGCACCGACAATTCTAAAAGTTCATCATCGTCGATATGTTTCATTGCCTTATGAATGCCCTCTATAACCTTTGCCCTGCTGTCACTCTGGAAAATACATATCAAATTCGTTTCTTCTACCGTAAATAGATTATTCATATTCCTATATCTCCTCCCTGTTCGTTTTTTTAGTCTTATCCTGCTCTTTAGCATCTTTATTCTTTCCTTGTGCTACTTCCTTCTGCTTGGCTACAAGCCGCTCCTTTAAGGAAGAACGTGCCTGCGGTTTTTCCTGCTGTTCTTTCTTTTCTTCTTCACGATTGAATTTCTCCACACCATTATTAAGCCTGTCATCAATCATGTTATAATTCTGCTCCTCCAGCTCCTCGATCTTGGCAAGCGGCTTATATTCTGCCAGCTTAGCAATCAGCTCTTTTGCCTGTCTTTCACTGTCCTCGTCAATTCCCCCATCAATAGATGTCTGCAAAAAAATCTGTAATGGCTTCACATTGCCGCTTCTTATATCATTTGCAATCATCTGAACCTGTGCTTCCCTGTCCGGTACCAAGTCTCTATATTCAAAAGTGTCAATATCATAGGATAACTGATCAAGTTCTGCCGCAAGCGTCTGTATCTTCGTTTCTTTTGTCTCCCGGTCATTGACCTCTTTCTCCGGATATGCCGCAATCAGTTTTTTAAGTGCATCCTGCACTGTGGGAGTATCCCGAAGCTCTGGTGTGTAATTCAGAAAATCCACATCTATGCAATTCCCTCTGACAATATCTGCTTCCTCATCTTCCCATTCTTCTGTCCCCTCAATGTGCATATTGACACCAATCGAAGGAATCCCATGCATACGGGACGGATCAATAGCATTATAAAGTTTCATTGCTTCCTCTATCGTTTCAATGCCCTCATGGTATTCACCCATATTATGAAATTCTCCACACTCCGCAACCGTAAATGTGATATGGACTGTCTCTGGTTCAATTACAGGCTCTTTTTCCAGTTCAGAAAGCACTTTTTCTTCTGATACAAGTGCGTTTTGTTCCTGCACCAATTCTCTCCCCTGCGTGACAAGCTGATTGTTGATCTGCTCCTGCTGTGCCTTCTCCTGCAGGTAAGTTTCCACCTCCGGAAGATAAGTCTCCAATGTTCCGGTTCTGCCCTCTGTAATCGGGTTAATATCTACCTGTATGCCTGCAATATAAATGCTGTCCTCATGAAGCATATTGAAAAGGTCATCTTCTCTGGTGGAGCCTGTGTATTCCACAACCACATCCAAATCCGAATTTTCCTTTTCGATACCTCTGCATCGGCTCCCGGCTACCACTACATCCACGATTTTCGCATCCAGACCGTATTCATCAATCTGCGACTGCACATAAGCATACACTGTTTTTTCTATATCGTCCGCACTCTGTCCGTCCAGACTATGAAACAATTCTTCTGTCTTTGCCCGGAAATCTGCAACCACATCCGGATTGTTCTCTCTGAATTCTGCCTGCTTTGCTTCCAAATCTGCCCGTTCCACTTCCTCCGCTTTTTCTGAAAGCTCCTCATAATCTACAATCTCCGCTTCGGAACCTGCATACACCTCGCCCTGCAAAAATTCATCACGATAATACTGCTCTGTAACCGCTGAAAAGCGTGGTTCTTTCAGGTCTGCAATCACCATATCCATTGCACGCTGAATGGTAATATCCGGGTTGTCATAAACACCGCCATCTAGTAAATGATACTGCTCATTCAGAATGGAGTAATCATATCCCTCATCACATTCATGCATAAGGATATAACGGTCTGCGATATGTACCGCAAGCTCTGTCTGTATTTCGTTCTCCTTGCCTTCCAATGTCAGCATAAACTTCGGCAGTTCCGTAAATCCAAAAGAATCAACAAAGTGTGCGCTGTTCTCGCCATCCTCATGCAATACTACAATGTCGCTGACTGAAAGCGAATGAGCCTTATAATCTGCCGGGTGGTCAATATTGAACTTTGTATAGATTGCTTCCAATGTTTCCGACTGTGTCTGTCCCTGCAATTCCGTCAGTTCTCCCATATACACGAGCTTATAATTTTCCGGCAATACAGCATCAAAATTATCTTTGGTTATTCCCATACGCTTCAGGCTTTCCGTTCCTTCAAAGCGAAACTTATCCAGTTCAGGATCATCCTTCAACTGATAAATACCATATTTATCGGTATTTCCATACAAAAGCTGTGCTTCCCTGTTGGAATCACTCTCTGAAAGTTCTTCCTGCATCATCTGGAGCTTTCGTTCATTCAGCCAGTCCCCTTTTTCAATGCCACACATCCCGTCATGTTCTGTAATCTGTTTTCTATCGGATACAGTAGTCTCGGAACCGTCCGTATGCAGAAGATACACAGGCAAATCATGATCAAATAGTTCTATTGCCCTTTCCTGTGTCAGAGGAAACATTTCATTCCATGTATAGCCATATTCCTGCATTTCAGATACACCTACCATGCTATCCGGAAGTGCGTCGATTTCCGCCTCTGCATCAATCATTGCTAATGCAACATCCTGATTTCCATCCACTTCCTGTGCATAGATATGTTCTGCAAGCTCCCTGGTTTTTTCAATGTTCCCCAGCTTGTAGGCATAATTTACAATCAAATTTCTTTCAGCCTCGGAAAAGGCAGGCTGTCCATGTTCCAATCGGTTAATAATATGCTCTGCATGTTGCATGACAGACAGTTCCTCCACATCCGTCAGACCTGCATCAAAATCGTATTCATAATCCCAAAAATCCGGCATATTTCCATTTAATCCCTTACTACTGGACGCAAGTAACGTGATTTTCGCTCCCTGCTTTTCCATATATGAAAGGTAATTGCCATCCCATTCATTTTCATAAAGAGAAGCCATATCTTTAAGAATTTTCCCGACATCTTCCCTCGACATATTTGTGATTTTCAAGACCTCCCATTCGCTTTCAAAGGCGGAAGCGAACTTAACAACCACATCATCGGCATTGATCGGCTCCATTGCCTTATCATAGACCGCCTTTCTCTCCTTCATATCAATCAGCTCATCTGTATCTGTGTTATAACGCACATCCAGATGATACTCTCCGTACTCTCTGGAATCCTGATTGCCGATTTCCGTTGTCCATGCACCCCTGCTTTCCAAATATGCCTGTATGCTCAACTTGTCATCGTCTGTCATTTCTGACAATGCCTGCATCAGTTCCGGTCTGTCCATGCCATATACATCAAGCAGACTGAACTCTGAAAGGTCCGTATTCTGTATGAGGAGAATACTTTCCTTTGTCTGTTCCTGTGATACTTCCCTGTTCCTTTGTAATTCCTGTAATTGTTCCTCTATCCCGGTAATCAGCTCCGAAGCTGTCCTCCGTATCGTATCCATGGAAGCTCTCAGTTCCTTGGTATCTCTGCCACTGCTCCATCCGGCAATATATCCAAAGGAATAATCGGAAGTGTCCACTCCAAAATGCTGACATACCGTATAAGCTATGCTCTCCGCTTCCACCTCTTTAGTGTTGCGGTCTTTTCGCATCTGCTCATCCTGCTCCACTTCCTTGCTGTGCAGCTTGGAATGAGCCACCTCATGAATCATGGTCTTTAATGTCTGGCTCTCGCTCATGTTTTCCTGTACCGCAATCCGCTTTGCTTCCCTGTCATAGTAGCCTTTGGAATCTCCGGCTATCTCCTCCAGTTCAATCGGTACTGGTGAAATGGCTTCTACTGCACGAATCATATCCTGATACCCTTCCACATCTGAAAGAAGCTCCTTTGCCGCAAGTTCCGGTATCGGCTTTCCGTCTGTCTGCGCCACATCAAAAACAGATACTGCCCGGAATGCCGGAATTGTTATCTCGACTTCCTCTTTCTGCGGATTTCCGTCTTTATCAAGTAAAAGTTCTTGTGTGACCGGATCAATCTTGTCCCTCTCCTCTTTGATTTTATAGGGTGCAGGTGCAAGGATACGGATTGCCTTTTCCCCTTTATTTACATGACGCTCAAAATTTTTCTGCCAAGCCTTGTATCCGGCCACTAACGTAGCGTCAGGCTTTTGCATCGCAATTAAGAGCGTGTTGTTAAAACTGTAATTATGAAATTTTGACATTGTACTAAGATAATTGCGGTAACTATCGCTGTTGAATAAGTCCTGCAATCCCTGCTCCAGTTTGTCCGTAAGCTCCTGCACACGCTGTTTTTCTGTATTGTTGTCTGCCATAAACGACCTCCATCTTGTACGATAAAAAGCAGCCACTACGGACTGCCATTACATAAACTGCTATAACACTTTTTAATATTCCCAACCCAAATAATGCTGACAGGTTGGGAATAAACTTAGGAATAAAATAGATTTTCCTATAAAATTTCTTCTTTTTTCTTTGTCTTATCCGCTGCATCCCTTCCTGCAGGTGTCCCGGACACCCTTGCCTTCATTGCTGCGAGTTTTTCTTGCAATGAAGTCCGTTCTGCCGGTCGGTCTGACAGCTTACCACCCATAGCCGTTTTCCCAAGATTACTCTGCTTTGCTGGCATATCTGCGACCTCGTCCCTTTTGTTATCCACTGTTTTCACAGTTTCCTGTGGTTTTTCCGGTTCTGCGGCTTCATCATCCATACCAATCGCATCATCGCCCTTTTCATCCATGTTGAGTAAAGAATTAAGCTCTGCAAGACGTTCCAGCTTTTCAGATAGCTCCGCTTCCTGTGGAAATGGCTTATCTACCTCCGCTTTTGCTGTTTCAAGCTGATGTTCCACATTGGATAACTTCGTCTGTGCTTCCTCAAGCTGTGTCGGCATTGCTTCCAGTACATTGTTGATTCTTGTGATATTTCCAAGCGGATCAGAGCCGACTTCCATCGGGTGGCTCATGGCACCTTTAACATTCATCACAAACTTATTGTTGAAAGAATCAAAGGTTACATTCAGCTTAAATCCAAGATATTCACCTACATCCGCACTGGCATTGATACCTTTGATTTCCTTACACATGGCTATGATTGCAGTTCCCGCTTCCTTCTTGTCGGTGTATGGCTTTCCACCCACCTGCATAAAGAACTGCTCCTTATCCTCCGGCTTATTTTTCGCATATTTTTCCATATCAGCAGTAAAACCTTCGATACGTTCTTTGTAAACAGCGATCTGGTGCGGATAATGCTGTGTGATGTTATCCTCCAGCCTGTACTTCTGACTGGTATGATTTGCCTTCATCAGCTTTAACTTCGATACCTGAATATCAAGATCCATTTTTTCCTTTATGTAGGGATTACCTGTGGCAAGTGCCTTGACTTCTGCATAGGAAAGTGCCGCTTCGTCCACATCCTCACAGCTTCGCACCGGGGATTTACTGGTCATGATCTGTCCGATGAATTTCTGCTTATTCTCAATGAGCTGCCATGAATAACTGTCAAACGTACCTTCCGTAACATAACGAAATATCTTTACTTTATCATTCTGGTTGCCCTGTCGTAAGATTCTTCCCTCCTGCTGTTCAATGTCAGAAGGTCTCCAAGGCACATCCAGATGATGCAATGCAATCAGTCTGTCCTGCACATTCGTACCGGCTCCCATTTTGGCTGTGGAACCTAATAAAAAACGAACCTGTCCGCTTCTTACCTTTGCAAACAGCTCCGCTTTTCTAAGTTCTGTATTGGCATCATGGATAAATGCGATCTCCTGCTCCGGCACTCCCTTTTCCATGAGCTTATTTTTTATATCCTCATACACATTGAAAGTGCCATCGCCCTTCGGTGTGGAGAGGTCGCAGAAGATTAACTGTGCCGACTTCTGCTCTTTGGTGTTCTCCCATATCTCATAGGCTTTCTCCACACAGGTTGCCGCTTTGGAATTTTCCTCATCCGGCAACATATCATTGAGCAGCCTCTGGTCAAGTGCCAGCTTTCTTCCGTCATTGGTAATCTTTAGCATATTGTCCTCGTAAGGCTGCACCTGTCTGTCCCGGACTGCTTCAGCACGTTCCGCAAGAGAAGCCACCATTTCTTTCTGAAATTCACTCGGCTTTAATACCACATTTTCATACTCTGCTTCCGGCACAGGAAGTTTTAACATATCCGGTGTCTGAATGTCCGCACTCTCCTTGAAAAGTGCAATCAGCTCCGGAAGATTGAAAAACTTCGCAAATCTTGTCTTTGCCCGGTATCCGGTTCCCTCCGGTGCAAGTTCTATGGCGGTCTGTGTTTCCCCAAAAGAAGCCGCCCACGCATCGAAATGTCCCAGTCCCAGCTTCTGAAGCGTACCATACTGGAGATAACGCATATTCGTATAAAGCTCCGTCATGCTGTTGGAAATTGGCGTTCCGGTCGCAAAAGTTACACCCTTGCCGCCTGTGATTTCATCAAGATACTGGCACTTGGCAAACATATCAGATGACTTCTGTGCTTCTGTCTGTGCGATGCCTGCCACATTCCTCATTTTCGTATAAAGGAACAGGTTCTTGTAATTGTGGCTCTCATCCACAAACAGCCTGTCTACACCCAACTGCTCAAAAGTCACGACATTATCCTTACGGCTCTGGTCATTTAACTTGTCAAGCCGCACCTGCAATGCTTTCCTCGATTTTTCCATCTGCTTAATGGTATAACGCTCCCCGTTGTCTCTTTTTGCCTGATCAATAGCAAGCTCAATCTCATCAATCTGTTTTTCGATTGTGGCTGCCTGTCTTTCCTGTGATAACGGGATTTTTTCAAACTGACTATGCCCGATAATAACGGCATCATAATCACCTGTTGCTATACGGGAACAAAATTTCTTACGGTTGGCGGGTTCAAAATCCTTTTTCGTTGCCGCAAGGATATTTGCTCCTGGATATAACCGTAAGAAATCACTTGCCCATTGTTCAGTCAGGTGGTTCGGCACCACGAATAATGACTTTTGGCATAGTCCCAGACGCTTGCTTTCCATTGCCGCCGCTGTCATTTCAAAGGTCTTTCCGGCACCAACGCAGTGTGCAAGCAGGGTATTATCCCCATACAGCACATGGGCAACCGCATTTTTCTGATGCGGCTTTAATTCAATATCCGGTGTCATGCCCGGAAATTTCAGATGCGAACCGTCATATTCTCTTGGTCTGGTGGAATTGAAAAGCTCATTATATTTTGCCACAAGTGTCTGCCTGCGCTCCGGATCACGGAATACCCAGTCCTTAAATGCCTCCCTTATTGCTTCCTGCTTCTGGCTTGCAATCATGGTTTCCTTTTTATTGAGGACTCTCTTTTCCTTTCCATCCTCCTCAATGGTGTCATATACTCTCGTATCTTTGAGGTTCAGGGAATCTTCCAGTATCTTATAGGCATTTACCCGGCTTGTACCGTATGTCATGTTGACAAGCGTATTGCCATAGTCCGCATTTTTGCCCTTTACATTCCACTCTCCGGTTACACCCGAAAACTGCACACCTATCGTATCCCTGCGGAATAAATGTTCCGGTGTCTGGAAAATATCACGCATAAAATCATTGATATACTTTGGATCAATCCATGTGGCACCGATACGTACCTCGATCTCCGATGCGTCCAGCTCCCTCGGCTGTACCTGAGTAAGAGCCTGCACATTTGGAGCATATTCCGGATGATTTTCCGCATAAGTGGCTGCTATGGCAAGTTTCTCACGCACATTGCCGCTGAGATACTGGTCTGCTGTCTCCCACACATCCGTAAGCGGATTCTGGAAAATAACACCATGAAGTTCCTCGGTAAGTGTATCCTTATCTCTTCCGGTAAGCTCTCCCATATAATCAAGGTCGATTTTGGCTTTCTCTGCTAAAGATACTGCCAGCGCTTCACTTGCGGTATCCACACTTGTGACAACCTCTGCCCTTTTAATGGTACGCTTCGTGAACATATCCGCCTTGCCTTTGAAATTGCCCTCATCATCAAGTTTTTCCAAAGAACACAACAGGCAATAACTGCTGTCCTGATTAAAGGCTCTCTTATTCGTCTGTGAATTGATCAGACCATATTTCTTAGAGAAATTATCATACAGGCTATTAAGTTCTGTCTGCTTTTCCTTAATTGTTACATCGGAGTATTCCTCAAGCTGCATATCAATCAGTTCCTGCGTACAGTTACGGATTGCCACCATTCCCTTGATACGTTCTTTTGCGGTGTCTGATACTTCCACCGGCTTCATGACAGAGTTTTCACGGTAATATACCTCATTATCGACTACGGTATAACTGAAATTCTTGACGGACGGATCAGCAGGAATACTCTGCCTGCTCATTTCATCCGCAAGCTCCTCATCCAGATCAATCGTATCAATCTGTCCTATAATGTTTTGAAGTGCTTTCGCTAACTGCTCCTCAAATGGTCTGCCATCATCTGCCTTGCAGGTGCTTTCCATGCCATAAGGACCGGATACCATTTCCATCTTTCCTACGATCTGCTCCGGGTGCTCTGCAAAATAAGCGTTCATTGTAATGCCATTTGCGTCCTCTCCCAGATGTACCCAGTCCGGCTCACGCTCCACCATGCGGTCACGCTTCTGGAAAAATAAAATATCCGAAGTGACTTCGGTTCCTGCATTTGCCTTAAATGCGGTATTCGGAAGTCTGACTGCACCAAGCAGGTCTGCTCTTTGTGCAAGGTATCTTCTGACCTCCGGACTTGCCTTGTCCATGGTTCCCTTACTTGTGATAAAAGCAACTACACCTCCGGGACGCACCTTATCCAACGTCTTTGCCAAAAAATAATCATGGATCAGGAAATTATTTTTATCATACTGCTTATCTGCCACCTTATACTGACCAAAAGGTACATTTCCGATTGCCACATCAAAGAAATCGTTCGGATAATCGGTCTTTTCAAAACCTTTGATCTGCACATCTGCCTGCGGATAAAGCTGCCTTGCAATGCGTCCGGTAATGCTGTCAAGCTCTACTCCGTAAAGCCTGCTTTCTTTCATGGAATCCGGCATCATACCAAAAAAGTTGCCGATACCCATGGAAGGCTCCAGTACATTTCCTTTGGAAAATCCCATTTTCTCCAATGTTTCGTACATCTGGCGGATAATAACCGGACTTGTATAATGGGCATTCAAGGTACTCTCCCTTGCCATGCGGTACTCCTCCGGCGATAGCAGTTCCTTTAACTGGTGATATTCTGCTGACCAGTTTGATTTGCTCTCGTCAAACGCATCGGCAAGACCGCCCCAGCCGACATACTGGGATAAAATCTGCTGTTCTTCCGGTGTAGCATATCTGTTTTCGCCCTCAATCTGCTCCAACAGCTTGATTGCTGCAATATTTGTCTGGAATTTTTCTTTTGGAGAGCCTTCACCCAATCGGTCATCGCTGATATGGAAATTGACAGCGTTACTTTTATCTGGTGCTGATACCGACCTTTCTTGTGCTGATTGCCTTTCTGATGCAGGCTGTTTTTCCTCTGACGAAGGTGTAAGCGGCTCCCAATCTCCGGTAAGCACCTGCGACAACATTTCCTCTGTCTGTCGGTCTGCTTCTCCATTCTCCAGACGCTCACGGGCAGACTGCGTATCTATGCTGTCCAGTTCATCGGCTTCCTGCTCAGCCTGTTCCCTTTCACCAGAAAACTCCGCCTCTGCTTCCATGCCACTTTCTGCAAGTTCATTGCCCCAGTCCATTGCTTCCTGCAAAGTCGAAAATGTCTCCAATGCCGGACGGGTAATGTCTGCCGTATCATAAATCGCATATCCATCCGCTTCCTTATCAATCCAAAGGAATACTCCCTCTGATAAGGTGGCACTCCATTGTGTCGGATTGCCATATTCATCATCTGCATCATGTACCACATGCCATGATAATTTCTGCGATTTCTCTTGTGAAAATTCTTGTTGTGGCTCAGTTTCATCCGGCTCTGCGATACCATCCGTCCCCTCAAAGCGTGAAAACACTTCTGCTTCGTGCCTGTCAATATCTTCCTCTGCAATGGCATTGATATAATCGTCCTCTACTTCGCTACGCTCCGGCTTATGGTCGTATTCAAAGGTTTTCCCATTGACCTGTGCATAATAAAAACTGCTGTCCTCTATGTTATTTCCAAGCAGGTATTTCTCTTTTTCACTGCCCCACTCATCAACCAGAACACACTCATATCCATCAATCGTGATTTTTTGCTGTGCTTCCTTTTCTTTTTCCCGAAGCACATTGATATATCTTCTCGCCTGATTGGTAAATCCGTCCAATACCGCCGGATGTGAGCTTAGAATCAGATCATTGTTCTGCCACTCATTTTCCGCAACAATGCCCTTTGCCCAGTCCTTATTGTTCTGCGAAAAACGACCGTCATAATCAAAATGCGTAACCGTATTTGCAAGAACAAATTCCACACAGTCAATGCCATATTTATCTATGATCTCATCTGCGGTATTCCTCGGAAGAACAAAACCATTGAATTTCTCAGCAATCAGTGCATCAATGTCTTTCTTACACTCTAACCGCTGTCCATGCTCCAGACGAGAAAGCTCACGCTGTCTTGCTTTTTCTGCCTGTTCTTCCTTGTAAGCCTTATAGTTTTCCTTTCCCTGTGGAGATAAGTATTTGTCCTCTTTGATCAGCTCACGAAGCCTTTTCTCTACAACATTCCAGTTCAGAAGCACTTTTGCATACGGATTGCCATAACTGCCTTTCTCCAGACGGATACCTTTTCCATCATGTTCATTATGAGAATCATCATTACCCGGCAGTCCGCCGGAACCACCACCAATGCCATATTCATTTTTCAGAAAAGCAACTGTTTCTTTCTGGTCATGTCCTTCCATGAAATACTCATAAATGCGGAAAGCTCCATGCTCATAGCCGCTTCCTCTGCCAAGTGCATAGTCGATTTCATCCTGTGTGATAAAATCTTCCTGTGCTACCTCCACCGCATCCGGCAATGGAAATTCCAGTCTCTCCCTGTCAAGGTCTGCTATCTCCGATAACAGATATTCCGGTGATTTCACATGCCGCCATTTTAATTCTGCTTCTCCAGAAGCAAGGCGGTTTGCCGCATCTTCCAAAATATTTTTAAGCTGTTCCCTGCCCTCATGGGTGGAAAGAAACTCCATGAGTTTTGCTTCACTTTCCGGATAATTTCCTGCTTTTAAGCCAAGCTCCTCCGGCATTTCATCCATTCCATCTCGCAGGAAGAAATAGATCTGATTGGCAACACGATTTCTCTCCTGTGTCTCTACAAGAAATGCTTCACTGGCACTCATATAAGTACCATTTTCAATCATGGAACGGATATGGCTCTCCACATCTTCCCAATCCATCGTGACAATCGGTGTTTCCCTTGCCTGTGTTCCATAGCCGACACTCATACCATGCTCATCGAACCACACTGATACTGGATTTCCATTGATTTCAAAACCTTTTCCGGTCTGTCCGTACTCATTTTTCAGAAAATCCACCATCTGCTCGGCATTTCTGCCCTCTGTGTACTTTGCGAAAATACGCTTCCTGCTGTGCTGTTTTCCTCCGCCACTCCTTAAAATGGTTTCAAGTTCATTCTGTGGCAAAGAAAAAGCAGCGGGCATGGTATATTTCATACTTGCTTCCGCTGCTGCGACTGTTCCAACCTGCTCCTCAAAAGAAGGAAACAGGCTAAGTTGTGTAAAGGTGGGTTCCGGTGCGTCTCCCCGGAGAAGATCATCGGTATCTGTTACAGGCTGTAAACCAACTCGCCCAGAACTACTTCCTCTGCTCGGTTCCGGATGCTGTTCATCTTCGCTACCCAGAGCATCTGATCGGCTTCCTTGAGCTGTTCGGTCACTCCCTCTGTTGCCGCCATCTGGCTTATCAGTTTCTCCATTCTCTCCTCTGCCTGCTTCTGGATCGTCAGCAGGTGTTCTTTCAATGTCCCTTTCAGAAGAAACGCTGAGTACACGCCCCTGTGGTTCTCCTTCAGATAAGTCTCCCTCATCATTCCGTACTTCGTTACCGTTCCCTCCGGCTGAATGTCCGCCTGTAATGTCGGGATCAGATAATCCCCGTTCTTTTCGTATGTCAGATTCATTGCTATTGCCCCTTTCTACGCTATTTTGATTGTTGTCAATATATTCCTCATGTCCGCTCTCGCTTTCACGCTTTAACGCATTGTAGTCTATTTTAGAAGTATTTGCAAGTCCTTTCTGCGTTAAATTTTGCGATTGTTCCTGTTCGTGGCTCCTGTTATATGCCCTTATGGTTCTTCCAATCTCTAAAAGTACCGGTTTTGCAAGCTCATTGGCTGCATCACCAAGTACTGCAAGGGTATCCATGGAATTAAATTCGTGAATAAAATCAAAAGCAAACTCCGAACCATACTCCTGCATATCTGCACCGCAGGCAGATAAAAGTGTAAAGGAAATGCTGTCCGATAATGTCTCCCTCAAGCGGATACCGACATTCTGCTCGTCCAGTCCCTCTAAAAAACTGCCCTCGATCATGTACTGCAAATCCGGCAACAATTCCTCATAATAATCTGCTGCAATCCTGTCAGCTAACTCCATAAGTCTTTCTTCAAATAGCTTCTTATCATCGGTAGCACCATAAGTCTGCTCCAGACGCTTAATTACATCTTCCTTATGTTCCTCATGTAATTCCCATAGTTCCGGATACCGTCCGATTCTCCTTGCCGCATGGACATCTGAAACATCAAATACATATTTCAGACGCTTGCCATGTGCATCATCCTCGTCCAAAAGTGCGATACCTTTTGCCCCTTTGTTTACCCAGCAGTGCATACGCTCATTCCACAGCTCTATGGAAGCACACGCTGTTGCGTCCGGTCTTTGTGCATAGATTAAAAGCTGTTCCCGGAACGGATACTTGTATAATCTCGCCGCTGTAGTAAGGTATTTCATCCATTCCTCACGATTTTTGACAACCTCGGCTGCTGTCTCCTTTGCCAGAGCCGATATAAAATCATATTTTCTCACGCAGTTCTCCTTCCTGTCATAGATACGACAAAAAGGCAGCCACATACACTACATGACTGCCTTTCCTTTATTTCCCGTTACATTCCTATTCTGTTGTACCAAAGCTGAAAGTCTTACTCTCAGCCGTTTTCTTAGGCGTAAACCTTGCCTTAATTTCCGCAACCCTCCCCTCTAATGCCTGAAACATAGCGTCTACTTGTTCCTGTGTATATTCATAGGAACCTCGATTTGCAAGATTCTCCAATCTTCCAATGGCATCCACCGCCTTATTCATGCGGTACTCGCCAATACGGATAAACTTCTCCGCCTTTGTCTCATTTTCCTTTGCTGCAGGTTCGCCCTGCATTTCCTCTGCTGTCATTGTTACATTTGTTTCTTCCATGTGATTTTCCTCCATTTTTGATAAAAAAAAGAGCGTACAGGTTTTCCCATACGCTCTGACGCTGTGTTGTTAAATTTTATTCATTACAGATAACTATCATATTCTGTCCGATATTATTTTTGATTCACTCATAACAATATTTCTCGATTCTGAGATAATCTTCCGATTTATAACCTTCACATCACTTGATGTAATTTCATAAAATTTTCCACTTCTATTTCCTGCCAACTTATTTCCTATAAATCTAATACAATATTGCGGAGTTACCGGGAAAATCATTTCAGCTTTAAATGTTCCTTCCATTCTCATTACTACACATGGTTTTGTAGATGTTATAAATGAAGTTCCCTCTTCAGCCTTTAATAAATCAATAACATAATTTTGTTTAATTGAATCCATATGCTTCTGGAGTCTTTTTTTGTCACCTCGTGCAGCATCTAACAATGCCCCATAAAAATACGATTCAGGTGCTAATAGTCCCTCATTTTTCATTTTATCTAATTCAGAATCTTCATATCCCATAGATGAAAACACATCCCTAAAAATCCCCAGCGTCGGCTTAATATATTCTTCTATAACCCCCTCTAGCCTAAGATATTGGACAATAAAAAACTCTAACATATCATCTTGATGTACTAAAGCAAAATCATCACCCGAATTTCTTTGAATTTCAATTTCCGACTTTATTACATTCCACTTAGGTTCTAATTCATTTGCAAAGTAGTTTTCTTCAATAATTTTTCCTACTTTACCAAACAAATATGTACCTAAATCATTTTTGAAAGCATCAACTGTAACATTGTTTCCATCAGAATCCTTAATTATCCATGAATCCATGCGTTCACGACAATACATAAATTTGCTATAATCTTTTATTTCAATAACTGGATAATTAGGGGCACTATCTTCAGCATAAGTATCCTCGCACTTAATACTATATGGACTATTAGATAAAAATTCTTCAATTTCATTTTGAAGCTTATATGCCAACCCTGGCATATTTTCAATATCTAAATAGTAAAAATTTTCTTCCATGAAAAATGAATGTTCCTGAGTTATCTTGTCAACGTCCTTGTAACTCTTGCTTTGTCCTTCACTATACAATTTATCTTTATAAAAGACGTAAAAACTATGTTTCGTTCCCGGAATCTTCCATGAAGCATAGTATGTCGCCGGTACTTTATGCGCTTTCATCAAATCACTCCTATACAATTTTTCATCTATACATTGCTTTATAAATTATACCATAGCAATAACCTCTTTCCTACCCCTGCTTTCCCTTCGTCGGTGGAAATTCCATCTTAAATTTATACTGGAATCCCTTGATTTCTTTACCGTCCTTCGTGTAGGAAAACTCCTCTATACTCTCTGGAATCAAATAAGCATCATAGCTGCCTTTCTTGCCCTTCAAACCTTTTACAAGTATCTTCTTCCCTTGAAGCAGGCTCTTGACCTGTGCATCTGAAAGTGTAACCCCAAGTGCCTTACCAACATTCATACCACATTTCCCGGTACAATACGCTCCGAATTTTCCCTTGACTACATCAGCACCACACTTCGGGCATTTGCCTAGCACTTCCTGCCCACCCTTGCCTGTGCCAAACATGGCTTTATGTTCATCACTAACGCTGTGATAGGTCTTTACAAGATCAGTTACCATTGCTTCAATACCTGACATAAACTGTTCTGCAGCAACTTCTCCTTTGGATACAAGAGTAAGCTCATTCTCCCAGTCAGCGGTCAGCTTCGGAGATTTTACTACATCCGGAAGTATCGTGATCAGCTTCATTCCGTCCTCTGTCGGGATCATCTGCTTTTTCTCACGTTTCACAAATCCGTCTTTTACCAACTTTTCTATGATATCGGCTCTGGTGGCAGGTGTGCCAAGTCCTTTTCTCTCCACCTCATCACCCATATCCTCTGCTCCGGCTCGCTCCATAGCAGACAGTAAGCTGTCCTCTGTGTAATGCTTTGGTGGCTGTGTGAAATGCTCGGAAACTCTTGTCTGCTCCACTGCAATCGTCATGCCCTCACGAAGCTCTGGCAGCTTCTTTTCTTCCTCGGTATCTGATTTATCTTCTGTGGTTTTATAGGAACTCTTGAAGAAATCCTCAAATTCCTTCCATCCATTCTTCCATACTTCCTTGCCGGATACCTTAAATACTGTATCATTGCAGGTAAGCTCTGCCTTTGTGGAATTATAAATGTGCTTCTCCCCGGTCGCACACAGCAGACGGTTGGCACACAGGGAAAGTATCTTCATCTCACTCTCCGGTATTGCTTTTAAATCCTGTTTGATGATCTCCATGGTCGGAATGATTGCATGATGGTCTGTCACTTTCTTGCTGTTCAAAATTCTTTTTATATCCGGATTGAACATGACATTCTGCTCAAACAACAGAGAATTGAAAATCGCTTCGATCACATTTTTCGCTGTTCCCTCCATGTCATTGGAAAGGTACTGGCTGTCCGTTCTCGGATATGTAACAAGTTTCTTTTCATAAAGACTTTGGGTATATTCCAATGTCTGCTTGGCAGTAAAACCAAACAGACGGTTTGCATCCCTCTGGAGTGTGGTAAGATCATAGAGCTTCGGTGGTGCTACCCACTTTTCTTCCTTTACCACGGAAGTGACAAGAGCCTGTCCGTTTTCACAGGCTCCTGCAATCCTCTCTGCTTCCGTTTTATCACTGATATGCTCTGATACCGCATCCAGACCATTTCCCATGATGTAAGCCATATAATAGGCTTCTTTCTTGAAATTCATGATTTTACTTTCACGATCCACCAGCATGGCAAGTGTCGGTGTCTGCACTCTGCCAACCTTCAATGCCTTACCGCCATATAATACCGTAAAAAGTCTTGTTCCATTGATACCCACAAGCCAGTCTGCTTCCTGCCTGCATAATGCTGAATGATACAAGTTATCATAGTCGCTGCCTGGGCGAAGATTATGGAAGCCGTCACGGATAGCACTCTCCTCCATAGAAGAAATCCATAAACGCTTCATCGGTTTTCTGCATCCTGCCATGTTGTAGGTCAGGCGGAAGATCAGCTCACCCTCCCTTCCGGCATCAGTAGCACATACAACGGCATCTACCCTGTCATCATGCATGAGCTTTTTCAAAATCTGATACTGTGCTTTTGTATCACTTTTCACTTCATGCTGCCATTCCTGCGGAATGATCGGAAGGCTCTCATAGCTCCATTTCTTCCATGCTTCCTCATAGCTTTCAGGCTGTGCCAGTTCTACCAGATGTCCCACACACCATGATACCAGATACTCATTGCCTTCCAAATATCCGTCCTTACGCTGTGTGGCACCAAGAACTGCCGCAATGCTCTGTGCCACACTCGGCTTTTCTGCAATAACAAGCTCCATCTCTATTCCTCCCCATTTTCTTCATCATTATTGTTGTTATCTTCATTGTCATATTCCGTATTGTCCTCTGATTCTGCATCGCTCACAGTATCATCTCCACCATTTAGGAAAGCTTCGTCGGAACTCTGCTCATTTTCTTCCTCGTTCTCATAATCATAGTCCTCGTCAAGTTCGTCCTCATCTTCATCCTCATCAATAAAGTTTTCCTTTTTCTTCTTGGATTTGACAACATATACCACGCCGATCACAGCTACCGCAGCAATGCCCATTAAAATATATGTAAAGCCGGAACCATCTGCTTTTGCGGTATCCTCTTTCGGCTCACATGTATCTTCCGCGCTATCTTCGGTGCTGTCCTCAACACTTTCTGCTCCCTGTGTTTTATCTCCTGTGGTATCAGCATTATTGTTTGATAATGCGCTGTCTTTGGTAGGGATTGCAGATTCCAAAGCCGCAGAGTTTTTCGGAAGTATCTCGCTGTTATCCGTTGTGGTATTCAGCAGGTCGTTTTCACTGACTTCTGTAAGGAAATACACCTTTTCATCTTCCCCATCACGATCAATCACAAGATAAAATACCTTTTCTGATGCAGTCTGGATTGTGTAAAATTCCTTGCCTTTTTCTGTGGTCTGGCTGTCACTGCTCTGGTCTGCATCCTTAGAAATATCTCCCGTACTTGGAGATTGCTTTGCTGTTGCGGAACTGCTTGAAGTTGTTCCACTGCCTGTCTGGGAAACTGTATTTCCATTCCCATCCGTTTTCGTATGCTCTGTGACTTGTGCGGTTGCAGAGCTTGGCTTGGTTGCAGACGCATCCACCGGAAGCTGCTGTGCCGGATCTTTTTCACTGCTGTCCTTATTCTCCGGATCGGTGTAATACGGATTGGCTGTTTTATAGATTTCAGAGGTATTTCCTGCATTATCCATGGCAGAAATCGTGAAATACTGATACCCTGCATCGAACTGTTGCAGACGGATATTCAAGGCTCCATTCGTATGCTCTGTAAACTCATAGCCATTGACATAGATTGCCTTGATACCGGAATCCGTATCATGTGCCTGAATACTCAATAGACCATCGCTGACTGCCGCATTTAAGGTAGGCTTGGTAAAATCAAAGCACTTGATGTAGCGATTTTTCTCGTAGGTCTTGCCCTTCTGGTCTGTGACCTGCACATAAATGGTGCTGTTTTCGGAAATCTCTATGTACATATCCTCGGTAATGTCTGTCCAGCTTCCA
Organism: Clostridium sp. MCC345; assembly: GCF_018785345.1. NCBI lineage: Bacteria > Bacillati > Bacillota > Clostridia > Eubacteriales > Clostridiaceae > Clostridium > Clostridium sp. MCC345. Next base: position 23,122 of record NZ_WQPP01000044.1, on the reverse strand, counting down.
TTCTGCCCGACTTTTGCCTTTACTGTCTGAATGGTAAAATTGCCGGATACAATAGTATCCACCACCTTGACTGTTACTTTCGTGGTATCGTTATGCCACCCAGAAGGTGTATTGATTGTAATTTTCACACTCGGATTGATATAGGCACATTCCTTGTAATCCTTTGCACACACCTCACAATCTTCATCTACTGCATACTGACTGCATTTTTCCTTGCAGGTGCATTTTGCGGCAGGCTGTGTCTCCTCAGTTGTGCCTTCTGTGGAATTTTCTGTTGTATTCTCCGTGGACTGCTCTGTATGATTTTCTCCACTACCGGAACTGTCCTTGTTATCAGTGCCGAACGCTGTGCTTTCTGCACTGCCTTCCTCTGCCGCACTCTCTGTTTTCTGCTCTGCAGTATCCTCCGCATGAACCTCTATCGTATTTGTCCTGTTGGCAAAAAATGCCCCAATCGGCATACAAAAAAGTATTGCCGACAGCATAAGGGACACTACCGCCCTAGCCGATAATTTCCTGTTTTTCATTGATTGAAACCTCCTTTTCCTGTTCCCGTTTCTGTAATAAATTTCTGACTTCATCCTCACTGAGCTTGTTTAACATCTGCAAACGCTCCGATGAGATTTTATATTTTCGTATGATCTTCATGGCTTCGGCATCCTCCGCCATCTGTTTCTGTTCTGCAAGGTCTTTTTCCTTTGCCTGTAGCTGTGCTATCTGCTCTCTGACCTTTTTAAGCTGTGAATTGATTCGTTCTACTGACAAAAATAATTCCTCCCTTCGCTAATTCAATCTTCCAAAACCATAGAAATGGCTCTGCCAGTAAGAAGTATTGATTGATGTGTACTGAATTGGATCACCGCAATGCACCATCGTACCGTTTCCACAGTAGATACCAACGTGTGTAACCGGACGTCCTGCATTATAGGTTCCTGTAAAAAATATAATGTCCCCTGCCTTTGCATCTGCCGCTGATACCGGAGTACACTGGTCATAAATGCCCTGTGCTGTGGTCCTTGGCAGGTTATGTACGCCACTGTTTGAAAATACCCAGCATACAAAACCGGAACAGTCAAAACTAGCCGGAGCTGTGCCGCCAAAAGTATATGGCATTCCCAGATACCTGTTTGCTTCACGCATAAGCGTCTGTACGGTTGCATCATCATAGGATTCCGGCGGTATCACATTGCTGGTTCCTCCTCCGGTGCCGCCCGTTGTTTCTCCATAAATGGTCTGTTCTCCTGCTTCAAAATAAAATAACGGGTTATAATACACCCCGTTATACAGACATTCAATATGAAGGTGGCTTCCGGTACTGCTTCCTGTATTTCCGCTTTTGCCTATATTGTCACCCTTTTTTATACTCTGCCCTGCGGATACATTTAAGCTGTCCATGTGGGCATATTTTGTGGTATATCCCTTGCTGTCCGTAATCACCACATAATTCCCATAGTATGAATCGTAAGCCGCTTCCGTAACCGTTCCGTCATGGGCTGCATACACGAGCGTTCCTGTCGGTACTGCTATGTCCACGCCCCTGTGAAGCTCCTCTGCTCCGGTGTTCGGATTCTTCCGGTATCCATAATAACTGCTGATATAGTAGTACCAGTAGTAATCCACGGGTGTTCCAAATACCTGTAACCCGCCTTTTGTCTCCGTATAGGCTCCAAAAATTTCCGTCTGTTCGCTGTCCATGCGTCCGGCTACAATGCTCTCAAGCGGTGTGACCGTAAGTGTGACACGAAGAATTGTTACGGTATATTCTTCTTCCTCCTCATACTCGTATTCCTCGGTACGGGTAGTCCCGTCCGGATTTGTTACTATTCTGGTTCCGGTCTTTGTGACTGTCCTTGTCCGTGTTTCCTCTACTTCCTCGGTAGTGAGTGAATACATGGCATCAAATAATTCCTGAATCTCACTCTCTATTCCTGCGGCAGTAAATTCCGTATGGACTGCGGAAAGATAACTGATCAGTGTGTACGGATCATGCCCGATTGCACCAAGGTTATAATCGTATTCATCATATCCCGGATAATCAGTTTCAATCCGGTCAATCTTATTTTGCAGTTCCATTTCCTTTTCTGTAAAAGATAAATCTGCTGCATCAATCTCTGCCGGAAGGCTAAGATATGTGCTTGCCATCGTTGTTGTCACAGTTCCGGTAAACATGGAACCGCAGCTTGATAGTGCCGACATGATCATAATGAGCAAAAGTGCAAAAATACCCACTGTGATAATCAGTGTTTTATTTTTCGTGGCAATTTCCTGTAACTTCTTTGCAATCCCGGTTGCAGCATTGGCTGTCTTTGTAAATGTTTCCTTTGCAGTCTTGGCTTCTGCTCCTACCCGCCTTGCCTTGGCATACTCACGCTTGATGCGCTGTTTCTGTAACTGCCTTTGCAACTGCTTCTTTGGACTGTTGCCCTTTAGATGTGGATTTTCACTGATGAATTTCTCATACTCCAGCTTCATATCCGCTGTAACCTGTTTTTTGTGCAATCGCTCTAAGCGGTCACGCTTTCTCTGTGCCTTGCTCTTGCGGTGATACTTCATATAGTGGTAAATATCCTCGGCTCGCTGTTCCGTCTTGTGTGCGCCCTCCACAGCAGAATTATCCTTTTCTGTCTCTGCAATCTTGCGATGCACAAAATACATATTTTCGGTCTGGAGCTTGTGAACCGCAGTTTTTCCCAGTCCATCCGGTTTAAATGGCTTCTCCACATCCACCGGAACCACAACATACTTTGCTTTTCCGGTCTGTTCATCAAAGACACGCTTCATCTCATACTGCCGCTTTGTCGGCATCTTGTCCTTTGCTTTCTGCAACTTTCGGCGGTTCTTTTCCGACTTATCAAAAGCCTTCTGTACTTTTTGGTCTGTAAATTCGTCCGCCTGCCCCTGCGAAAATGTGGCGTCCTTTGTCTGAAGATCTCCATAATCGGACTGCTTTGCATTTTCTGACTTTGCACGCTCTCTGTGTGCGTGTTCTCTCTGCACACGCCTTTTGTGATATTTTCCTTTTTCCTCAGACCGTTGGTAGGTATTTCTAACGTGGTAATTGTCCTGAAAACTGTCTGCGTCCTCTGTATGGAAATTTGTAGCATTACCGTTTTCCACATTGATAAAGCTGTTTTCCTTTAAGAATGTCTTTTCCGCTTCGGCTTCCGACTTCTGGACATTGTGACCAGAAGTGTCCTGTTGTTGCTGTCGGTAATATTTTTTCTTATTATTTTTCCTGTATTCTGTCCCAGTATTAAACTCTGACTTCTGGACGCTGTGACCAGAAGTTGCATTTCCTGTACGACTGCCATGGTTTGCATCCCGTGGCAGATTGCTCACAGGCTTCTCGCTGGCACTAAACTGGTTTTCCACAGAAAAGGTGTTGTCCTGCCTGTATTCTGTATGATTTGCTCCAGTCACTTCCTTATCCTTGGAAAATGTCTCTTTTTCAAATGCCTTTACTGCCTGCTTTTTTTGTCTCTTTTCTGCCATTTACACTGCGTCCTCCTTCTGCACCGATTCCTCCGGCTTGGTATTCATAATTCTGTAGGTCTTGGTGTCTGTCGGGTATTTATCCACGAATGGAATAACCACATTATCAAACAGTATCAGACCGCTTCCCGGCTCAGAGTTGGTGACATAGGATAACTGCTTATCCGATAATCCCAGCTTATCAGCGAGGATTGCCTGATCTTTGGCATTCTGATTTAACAGATATACAAAGTCGCTGTTACCCAAGATACCTTCAATCTCCTCTGAACGCAAAAAATCACCCACGTTCTGCGTCAAGCCTGTCGGTATTCCGCCCCATTTTCTGAAACGCTTCCAGATTTCCACAGAGTAAATAGCGGTCTGCTTCTCCTTCAGAAGAAGGTGGAACTCATCACAGTAATAACGGGTAGCAATCTTTCGCTCCCTGTTCTGCGATACCCTGTTCCAAACCGCATCCTGCACGATTAACATACCCAGCTCTTTCAACTGATTTCCCAAGTCTCTGATGTCAAAGCACATGATACGGTTGCCGCTGTCCACATTGGTATGGTGGTTGAAGTAATTCTGTGAACCATGCACATACAGCACAAGGCTGTTTGCGATACGCTCTGCCTTTGGATTTTTGTGTGCTAACAGGGCATCATATAAATCCTCCAACAGCGGCATATTTTCCGGCACCGGATTTTCAAAATACTTATCATAAATATGACGGATACATTCGTCAATGATGCCTTTCTCATCGTTCTCCAGACCGTCCTTGCCACCTGCGATCAGGTCACATAATGTTATGATAAAATCCGATTTCAGTTTTAATGCTTCCTTATCCCCCTTATGGCTCAACTGAATATCCATCGGGTTCAGATAGTCTTTGGAATTGGTGGCAAGTTTTACCACCTGTCCATGTAGTGCCGCTACAAGTGCAAAATACTCGCCCTCCGGATCGCAGATGATAATATCGTCCTTCGTGATAAGGAAACAGCTTAAAATCTCACGCTTTGCACTGAAACTCTTACCACTTCCGGGAGTACCTAAGATAACCCCGTTTGGTGTACGGAGCCTTTTTCTGTCTGCCATGATCATGTTGTTGCTGAGTGCATTTAATCCGTAATAGATTGCCGGTGCAGGCATAAATAACTCCTGTGTGCAGAATGGTACTAAGATTGCGGTACTCTTTGTGGAAAGGGTACGCTCAATGCCAGTCTCATTGCAGCCAATCGGCGCAGATGCCATAAGGCCCTGCTCCTGTAAATACTGCAAACAGCGTAAGTCACAGTTTGCCTGCTGAATGATACCGGACACCCTCTGCATTAAACTCTCCAGTTCCCGCTTGGTTCTGCCATAACAGGTAATGAGAAATGTCATGTTGATCATCTTCTGGTTGCTCGTATTCAAGTCATCGAGAAATTCCAGCATGTCCTTTTCATAGGTCACAATATCCGTTGGAAGAATATCCATATCGTAACCGCTCCGGACTGCCTTTTTCTGTTCCTCAATCTTCATTTTTTGAATATTGGAAATAACCGCTTTTAACTTCTTGATTGCCTTTACCGGATCTTCCGTCTGCATGTGCATGGAAATCGTAAGATTAGCATCAATATCCAGAAGATGCTTGATCAGCTCGTCCGTAAACTTCGGTGCGATAATATCCAGATAGGACACGCAGCCATACATATTTCCCGACTTGAAGCGGTTCGGATAGCGGAAATCAAATCCCGGTGGTGCAATATAGTCCTTGACCGACTTACCGGATTCAGCCAGATCCTTAAACGAAAAACGGAAAGGCTCCATGGTATCCTGGTTAAAATACTCATGCAGGATGCGCAGTCTTTCCTTTCCGTCCAGTCCCCTCGCAAGGGTTCCTATATTGTTTAAGTTTCGTATGACATCTTTTTCAATGTTGTTAAGGCGGCTCTTGGCTTCCTTGTATCCATTGCTCTCCACACCAAAAATCAGATATTTTGATTTGATGATGCCATTATTTCCCTTTGCCGCCTGCTTCTTTAACATTTCTGTATATTCTTCACGAATGTCATTAAAATCATCTTCCTGCCACGGAATGTCAAACTGTTCCGTAAGCATCTGTTCGTTGACCTGCCTGTTGAAAAGCACCAGTTCAAACTTCACAGACGGATCAAAATAATTGATGAGCTTGCTGTACTGTGCCAGTATATCCGCCTGCTCGTCCACTTCCAGTAGCGAATAGTTTATATCAAAAAATTCCACCATCTTTGTATAATAACGGTGGCTGACCTGACAGATACCGTCCCGGAACATCTTTTCAAAAGTGATCGTCCTTTGTGCGGTAGTCGGCTTTTCTTTCTCATTGCTCTTTCCCGATAAAATGCGCTTCAACTGTATAAGACGCTTCTTTTCTGAAAAGGTAAGACCGCCACCGCTGTTATTTCTGCTTTTATTTACAGCTTTACCTTTTGGATGTCGTTCCGGTTCTGCCTTTTGCTTTTTCTTCAAGATAACGAACCTCCCTTCGTAATTTCTCTTTTTCTTCCAACTGCTTGTATAGGTTTTCCGACCTGTATGGTCTGATGCCCGGTGTGAGTATCTTCTGCCGGAGCATAAAATATAAAATTTTCTCTGCCGGAAACCCGTTTTTCTCATACATCGCAAAAAAGAAGAACGGAAGCATTGCTCCCATCATAAGAAGTGATGCGGCTGATGTTCCAATCAGTCCCTTGGTTAAAAAATACAAGGGGATTCCAGCTACTGCCGCACCGCTGAAACAGATGATCTGTCTCTTTGTCAAGTTCAGTGCCACTTTTGTCTTGATACCGGACAAATCCTTTGGCACCTGCACGGATATTGCCATATCGTTCCTCCCTTAGTGCGCATTCCAAATAGATTTCGATAATGAACCAGTCTTAAAGAGTGAGAAGCATAAGATAACCGTATATGCTGCCACCGACCAGAGTGCCGTATGCAGGTTGTCGGCTACTGCCACACCTGCCACCAGCACCGCATAGATTGCGACGCATACCATCATAAAAAATCCCTGAAATGCAAGGGCACAAAGTCCCTTAAAATAATTGGTTCCTATTGTTCCCCATTCCCGGTTGGTTACGGTTGCACAGGGAACAGGTGCTACTGATACATAAAGATATATTTCAATCATTCGCCCATAAAGAATGACGGTGATAAGGACTGACATGATTTTCATACATAAACTGACGATCATGGTCTCCATCCCCAGTCCTAACAGCTCGCCTATGCTCATCTCCGAAAACTGCTCATTGAACATCGTCTGCAGCGTACTTGAAACATCAATACTGGTTTCCCCGCTGATTGCTGCCGCTGCGGAATTGACGATGTGGCTTCCCACATCAAATACCGCCATTACAATGTCAAAAGTCTTGCTAAGAAGCATGACTGCAATACATGCTTTCATAAAAAAGCGGATAAAGATTGCTGTATTGAAGTCATGCAGGTTGTTTTTATCAATGACCATGGAAATAAGCTCATAGACGAGTACAAAGCTGATGATCATACCCGCTATGGGAATCATCACGTTGTCGGACAAGGCTTTTATCATATCAAAAATACCGGAGTTCCATGTGCTGGGGGTTTTGCTGACCTCCCCTGCAATCGTGCCTACCTTGTCATTGACATCGGTAAACATGGTTTCAAAGTTGGTCAGAACCCACCCCTGCAACAGTTCCTTTATGAATTCAGTAATCTTATCAATGATCCCGCCCATGAATTATGAGAACAGAGTGGTAAGCTGTGGAATTACCGTCTGTGCCACAATGATGATACCACCGCCACTCATAAGCTGCTTCATGCCCTGGGACTTTATTTGTGTGTGATAAAGAAGCAATAGAAGTGTAAAATTTTTTTGCCGTTCCCATCCGGCACTTAGCTACTGTGTCGGATAGGTCGGGCATTATTCGTCGGGAAGTTCTACCTTGCCGACAAAGCTGTAATAAATATCAATGTCCTGTCTGCGTGTGCCGTTCTCGTCATAGCTGCACTCATGGACAACGATTTTTTCAATAAACTCCCGCAGCAGGGTATGGGTCAATTCCTCAAAGCTGGTGTACTTGCGGACAACTTTCATAAACTTTTCCGCATTAACCGTGGCTTCCTGTGCCTTTGCCAGTTCCGCTTGCAGTTCGGCGGCACGGCTCTTGACCTGTTTCTGTTCGGCTTCATAGTCTGCGGAAAGTTCCGCAAAGCGTTCATCAGAAATACGCCCGGTCACACTGTCCTCATAAAGCCGCTTGAAGATAGCGGACAGCTCCGCAATCCGCTTTTCGGCTGCGTCCAGTTCCTTTCGCTTGGCAGCGTTGCGGCGTTTGCCGCCGTCCTCGTTCTGCTCGATCAGCAGCTTCATAAACTGCTTTTCATGCTTGGCTGCATAGCTTGTCACTTTCCGCAGATTGGCGGTCACACCCGCAGTCAAAAGGTCGGTGCGGATAAAATGTGCGCTGCAATCGTGGGTACGCTTCTTGTAGTTGCCGCAGATGTAGCAATCCTGTTTTCGGGTTTTGTTCTCGTATCTCTGCTGATAGAGGACGCTCCCACAATCGGCGCAGAACAGCAAGCCGGAGAACAGACCGACTTCATCATAGCGGTTTGGACGCTTGCGCTGCTTGCGTAATTCCTGCACACGTTCCCATGTGGCAAGGTCAATGATTGGCTCATGGGTATTCTCGAAAATGACCTGTTTTTCTTCGGGATTTTCCACGCTTGATTTGACCTTGTAGGACACTTTCTCGGTCTTGAAGTTTACCGTATGCCCCAGATATTCCTTGCGTTCAAGGATATGGACAATCGTGTTGGTCGCCCACTTGTAGGGATAATCGGGGTAGTAACGGCGTGTGCTGCCTGTCCTGCGGTATTCCAATGTACCCGGTGTTGGGATTTGCTGCTCGGTCAATACACGGGCGATTTTGGTCGGACCGTTCCCGGCAAGGCACAAGCTGAAAATCTGCTTGACGACCGGGGCAGCTTCTTCGTCCACGATAAAGCGTCCGTCCTCGCCTTTGAGATAACCATAGACCGGCTGACTTGTGATAGGCTTGCCACTCATGCCTTTGCTGCGGAAAACTGCCTTGATTTTCTTGCTCGTATCTCTCACCATCCATTCGTTGAAGATATTACGCAGAGGGGCAAAATCATTGTCGCCCTGTGCGCTGTCCACTCCATCGTTGATAGCGATAAAGCGAACGCCCCTTTGTGGGAAAATCATGTCACTATTATAGACAAGAGCACAAAAAGGATAGGTACGGTGGGGATTAACCCGTCAGATTTTCCATTCAATTTCTACCTTTTCATTTGTTGCCCGGATGACCGTTATCAGTGCGTCCACCACCTGCCTCTTGTCCTCAAAGCTGACATTCTCCCAGTCATCCAGATACCCGGAAATGCTTTCCATCTTCTCCATCGGCACAGCGTCCGCAGAGAGTTTTGCAATCTCATTGGCAATGGACTGCCGCCTTGCGTCCAGCTCCTCAATTTTGCTGTTGGCATAGGAGAGCAAAACAGGGCTTGCGCCCGTCAGCGTGTCAAGCAGCTTTTCAATCTCGCTTTCTACCTGTGCCAGTTCCAGCCGCTTTGCAGTCAGTTTCGGGGAGATTTTTGCAGCCTTGTTCCGACCTGTCAGCGTCTTAAAATCTTTCAGCTTTTTAACCATCGCCCTATAGACTACCGCTTCCAGTTCGTGCAGCTTCACGCACCCGCAGCCGGGACACGCCTTGCTGTCCGCATGGACGGTGCAGCGCAGGTAAAGAATACCGTTGGAGTGCGCCGACATGAGCGCATAGCCGCATTTCCCGCATTTGATTTTTCCCGCCATCCATGTGTTCCGGGCTTTCCTTGCGGGCTGGTAAGTGTGGCTGGCAAGCAGCTTCTTCCGGCATTTCAGCCACAGCTCCGATGGGATAAACCCCTCATGTGGAGCCAGTACCAGCGTCTGTCCTTGCAGGTGCTTGTGCTTGTCCTCTGTATTCCCCTTGCCCTGATAGTAATAGCAGCCGTTTGTCCCGGCAAAGTCGGCGGCATCATTGTAAATATCCGTTCCCTGGCTTTTGTAAAACTCGTATATGTCGAGGTCAGCCATGACATAAATCGGGTTTCGGAGAATAACGCTCAAAGTAGCCCTTGACAGCGGCCTGCCATGATAAGTACGCATACCGTCCGCCGTCAGCTTCTTTGTAATGTCATGCAGCGATACCTGCGGGTCAGCGTACATCTCATACATCTGCCGGACAAAGGCCGCTTCGGTTGGCTCTATTACCAGCTTCTTTGTGCGCACCCCGTCCATCACATAAGGCTCTGTCCGAAAGCCGTAGGGCGTTTTACCGCCCATTTTGAAACCACGCTGGCAACGGGAGTGCCATGCGTCCTGCACCCGCTTCTGTATGGTTTCCCGTTCAAGCTGGGCGAACACGATACAGATATTCAGCATCGCCCGCCCCATCGGGGTGGAGGTATCAAACTTTTCCGTAGAGGACACAAACTCCACTTCGTACTTTTGGAAGAAGTCCATCATCTTCGCAAAGTCGAGAATGGAACGGCTGATGCGGTCGAGCTTGTAAACCACCACTTTCCGCACAAGGCCGCTTTCAATATCCCGCATAAGCTGTTGGAATTGGGGACGCTCCGTATTTTTCCCGGAATACCCTTTGTCCTTGTACTCTTTGCAGTTCCCGCCTTTCAATTCGTATTTGCAAAATTCAATCTGGCTTTCAATGGAAATGCTGTCCTTTTTGTCTACCGATTGCCTTGCATAGATTGCGTCTATTCGATTATTCATTTTGTCGCTCCTTTTCTTAAAAAAGAAACGGAGCTGCTGACAGTTCTATTATACCGTCAGCAGCCCCGCAAATCAACGATGGCTTCGGAAAACCTTATGCCCCGGCTTCCTCACTCTGCCGCTTGTCGGCATACTTGCGGAACACCTCATAAAGCTGCTGTTCCAGCTCCCGGCGTTTTGCCGCTTCCTGCTCCGGCGTGAACACCGGGGAGAGATTTTCCAGCGTGATTTCCTTTCCTTGAAAAGTCACGACTTCGGTTTCTTTCTTGTATCTGATATGCTCCATAGTACCTCCGTATTTAATTTTCAAGGTGCAGTTCCGCCATGCTGCGGCGTGAAATGTTTTCTGTCATCAATCACCATTCCCTTGTGTGCCGCTGCTGCCGTTTCAGTTCTGCCAACACCTCCGGCGGGATACGGTCTACCAGCCGCTGAATGTCGTGCAGCTCGCTTTCCAGCTTTGCCCGTTCCATCGTATCTTTCATCTTGCCTTTTTCGCTGGCTTTGGCTCTGGCTTCCAACTGTTCATTTTCCGCCAAAAGGTCGTTTATCGTGACCTTGTATTTTTTGAGCTGCCCAGAGAAGTTCTCCATCTGCGGAAACCACTTTTTCAGCAGGGAGAGGGCTTCCTCTTTCTTCTTTCCGGCATTCAGCGGGTTAATGCCGTCCAGCGTGGCTTCAATGGCTCTTGCCTGTTTGGAGAGATTGACCGCCTGTTTGAACAGCCGAGTGGGGATATGCTTCCGGCCTGTTTTGCCGGCACTCTCCCCACGCTCCAAAGCCGGGTACTTCTCCACCATGTAGGCGTGAAAATCGTCCTGCCACTTTGTAAGGTTGGCTCTGTTCCCGATAATCTCCTTTGCACACAGGCGGTTGTCCTTTGTCAGCGGGACAAAGGTCAAATGCAGGTGGGGCGTTTTCTCGTCCATGTGTACCACCGCCGACACGATATTTTCTTTCCCTACCCGCCCGATTAAGAAATCAGCCGCCCTCTGGAAAAACGCCTGTATCTCCTTTGGGGATTTCTTCTTGAAAAACTCCGGGCTGGCGGTTATGAGCGTATCTACAAAACGGGTGCTGTCCCTGCGGGTACGGCAGCCTGCCTGTTCAATACGGTTCTGTATAAAGTGGTAGTACCTGCCCGACCGCTTGACGATATGGAAATTGTACTTGCTCCGGCTGGCGTCAATGTCGGGATTGCTGGCGTACTGTTCCTTTTGCCGTTCGTGATGGGCTTCCAGCGGTCTTGCCGGATTGCCCTTGTGTTTTTCAAATCGCAAAATTGCGTGTTGTGCCATGAAACTCCTTTCCCCATTCCGTTCCTTTCCGGGACTTTTCCACAGGAAAATCCCGCAGAAAATATCTCGGATAGGATAGGAATGGATAAGATATAAATAAAATCGTTTTAATCTCTGTATTTCTATATACCGTCCGGTTTTCGTACTCCAAGAGGGTTGATTATCGTACTCCATGAGTACGGTTTTCAGTCCTCCTGCGTACCAGAACGGGATTTCTTGAAGTCGGTGTTTGGAACCGCTTCATAGGATTTTGGGTAAATGCGGTTGGGTTTTCCACAGCCCTGCTTCTGGATCTCCACCAGTCCGGCATATTGCAGTTCCCGCAGGGTGTTGACCGCTTTCTGCCGTCCGCAGTGGAGCAGCTCCACTACTTCGTTGATGGGATAGTAGAGGTAAATCCGCCCATATTCATCTGCCCAGCCGTTTTTCCGGGACAGGTCTGTCCGGCGCAGGACAAAGGCATACAGTACCTTTGCTTCGTTGGACAAGGGCGTGAATGTGGGGGCTTCAAAAAGGAAATTGGGAAGCCGGGTAAAGCTGACCGCCTTTTCCGACTGATGGATATAAATGGTGTTTGTCATATCGTGTTTTGTGGACGGTTAGAACCCCGTTTTCTGGGGCAGACGGTAGTTTCTATTGCCTGTCCCTGTTCTGTGCTTGCAAAGCCTTGTAAATCAAGGACTTTTCAGCCCCTAACTGTCCACACAAGACCTCCTTTTCCGTTCACTTTCTGTTTTCTGCCGCCTGTGAACTCTGGCGGCACAGCCGGGACAGTATTTCGCCCGGTTGGACTTTGGGACGAACACGCCGCCGCAGACCTCACAGCATTTCAAGTCCTTTTCCCGGAAAATCTCTGCTTCCAGCGTACCCGCTTGTGGTAAGACAGACCAGCGGAACCACTTGCAGCAGACCGAGAAAGAAATGGCCTGGGGGCAGGTGTGGGCGTCCCCATCGTCAAGGAGCATACAGTTCCCGTCCTCATAATTACAGCACTCCCGGCGGATCAGGGCGTTTGCCTGCTTCCTCTGTGCCGGGGTCATGCGGTAAAGGGAACCGTCCTGTCTGCGCTCTATGGGCGGCAGTCGTTTATATGGGTTCTCTCTCATGTGTTCCCTCCATTTTTCCTTTGCCGTTCTCCCCGAAAAGGCTTCCTGCCCCATTCCTGCGGCGTGTTCCGGCGTTGGCACGCTCCCCGGACTTCGGGACATTTTGTCCCGAAGTGGCTCGTTGCGGTGCTTCCCCTGCCGGGGTATTCCTTTTCGGACGGTCATTCTGTTTTCAAGGTGCAGCTCATCGATGAACTACCTTAAGTCTACACCTAAAAGACCGCCCGCCCCGTATATCCATAAGGTCGGAAATCAGCCCGGAAAACTCTCTATTTCCACGCTCTTGGAATTGTGGTAGAATAGAAGAAATAGAATGGCAAATCGAAATTTCACGGAGGTATATTATGGGACTGTTTTCAAAGAAGAAAAATGAAGAAGTGGCTATTGATGAACTAACACCACAAATAAAAACTAAGTTAGATGAATTAGCCCAAAAAGGCAATCAGTTTGAGGAAGAAGAACAATATGAGGAAGCTATACAAGCATGGAAAGAAGCTCTTAGCCTAATCCCAGAGCCACAGCAATTTTACAGTGAAACCATATGGTTTTTAGCTGCCATTGGCGATATTTATTTTCAAAAGAAACAATACGAAAAAGCACACGAATGCTTTGACAAAGCAAGGGGGAATTTGAGCGGCGAGGGATATGGAAATCCGTTTGTTATGCTTCGATTAGGTGAATGTTGTTTAGAAATAGGGGACGAAAAAAACGCCACAGAATATTTGCTTAGAGCCTATATGTTTGAAGGAAGGGAGATATTTGAGCCTGACGAGGACGGTAATGATGATGGCAAAAAATATTTTGATTATTTAAGAACTCATGTTGAAAACATTGAGTGAAGATTAAGATAACACAGTTCCCATTTATCGAGCAGACAAGGAGGGAGAGCATGGAACTATCCATACAAGAACGATTGAAAGATTTGCGTGTGGAGCGTGGGCTGACGCTGGAGCAGCTTGAGGAGCAGGTAAATCTCTCCAAGTCTGCGCTGGGCAGCTATGAAGCAAAGGATTTTAAGGACATCAGTCACTATGCTATTATCAAGCTGGCGAAGTTTTACGGTGTAACCGCCGATTATCTACTGGGGCTGTCCCAAACAAGAAATCACCCAAACGCTGATCTTGCAGACCTGCGTTTGAGTGATGATATGATTGAACTCTTGAAAAGTGGGTTGATAGATAATTCCCTCTTGTGTGAACTGGCAGTACACCCGGATTTTCCCCGGCTGATGGCTGACCTTGAAATCTATGTAAACGGTATCGCAGGAAAACAGGTACAGAGTGCAAACGCCATCGTGGACACCATGAGTGCAACGATTATGAAGCAGTACAATCCCGGCTTGTCCGACCCGCAGCTAAGACAGCTTATCGCCGCCCATATTGATGATGACAGCTTTTGCCGCTATGTGATACAGCAGGACATAAACAAGATAGCCCTCGACCTGCGGGAAGCCCATAAGGACGATTTTTTCAGCGTTCCGGGGGACAACCCACTGGAAGATTTCTTGCAGACCGCCGAGGAAACTGCCAGTCCAGACAGCGACCCGGAGCAAGCGGCTTTGGCGTTTATCTGTAAGCGGCTCAAGCTGAATTTGAAAAAGCTGTCCGAGGAAGAAAAGAAGTGGCTGAAAAAGATTGCACAGAAGTCGGACTTGCTGAAAAATCCGAACCCACAGCGGGGGAGGAAATAAGAAATTGATAAAATTGAATTTACTTTTTTAACAGGAGGATTATACAATGAGTATGGATTTGAATTTTTGGAAGTACAAGGAAGATACCGCACATGACCATTCAACCGTATATCAGACAGCGTGTTGTGATGGCGAGGTAATGGAAGTATTGGAAGTTCTTCCGATTGACGAGATTTTGAAAAAAGTGGCTGATTCTTTTTCTGACTGGAATATACAAGGTGGAGGCAAAGATTTTGAAAAAGAAGGACATGGAGCATTTCAGGTTTTTACAACTTCGCAAATCGTAAGGTTTGATTGCTATGGTATGCAAGAGGCTGATATGAACGCTCTCATGGATATTTTACTTGATTTTGGTTGCCCTCTATACGACCCACAAATTTCAACGAGATTCGATTCTTGGACAGATAGATAACAAATCCCATTTATCGTGGAGATAGCAAAGCCAGCCGAGCCAGTCAACGGTCAAGATGAACGGCGCATTTTATGCGCCGCCGTTGACAGTCCCGCCCGTCTTTGCTAATAGTCAATCAAGGCGGGAAAGCCTTAAAATGGCTTCCCGCCCATTTCAATTTTGAGAGAAAAATCCGTCTGTTTTTTCGTAAGTGTGGCTATCCGTGTGGGACGAGGGACGGGGGCTTTCATATCCGCCCTGTCTGCTGATGAAACCAGTCCTGCGCTTGCGGCTCCACGCCACGCAATCACAGCCCTGTTTTCCTGCTGCTTCAAATGTGCTTGCCCTTCCGGGCGGCAACCTCATTTTCGCAGCAACGCCGACAGAGCGTATAACACACTACACTTTGCAAGCAAAGTCGTGTGCCAAGGGGCAATCCCCTTTGGAAACCCCGGACAACAAAACAGGCTGAATATCCCGCACTTTCCCGGTGCTTGATACTCAGCCTTTATTTGTTGTCAGCAGCCCCCGTTTCGTGGTCTGCCTTTTGTGTCCTTGTCCATAATGTTTCCGTA